>JAUNTV010000260.1:643-4278 GCA_030538515.1 Paracoccus sp. (in: a-proteobacteria) | reverse complement strand
GCCCGGCGATCAGATGCAGATGGCAGCGCACGGCCCATAGGAAATCCTCGGCCTGCCAGAAGGCCAGATGCTCGTCGCGTTCAAAAACGCCAAGATCCACCAGTTGCGAGGCCCGCTCGACCCGGTGGATGTATTTGGCGATCCAGTAAAGCGTTTGCAGGTCGCGCAGGCCACCCTTGCCCTCTTTGACATTGGGCTCCAGCACATAGCGCTGTCCGCCCTGACGCTGGTGGCGCTCGTCCCGCTCGGCCAGCTTGGCTTCGATGAATTCGGGGATGGAGCCGTCGAAAAGCTCGGACCAGAGCCGGTCTCGCAGCGTTTCGGCCAGCGTGATCTGCCCGGCGATGGCGCGATGTTCCACCAATGAGGTGCGGATGGTCATGTCCTGCGCGGCCAGCCGGATGCAATCATCCACGCTGCGCGTGGCGTGACCGACCTTCAGTTTCAGGTCCCATAGCATATAAAGCATTGATTCAACAACGCTTTCTGTCCAGGCAGAGGTCTTGTAAGGGGTCAGGAACAGCAGGTCGACATCGGATTGCGGGGCCATTTCGGCGCGCCCGTAGCCGCCGACGGCCAGCACGGCAAGCTGCTCGGCCTCGGTCGGGCTCTGGCGGGGGTGCAGATGGGTGGTGGCGACCCAATGGATGGTGGTGACGATGGCATCGGTCAGGCTGGCGATGGCGCGCACGGTTTCGCGCGCGGCGCGGGGGTGGCTGTCGAAACCGGCGATGATATCGCCCATGGCCGATTGGCGCGCGGCCTGCAGCGCGGCCACGGTGGCTTTGCGCTTGGCGCGCGCGTCAGGGGCCTCGGCCAGCTTTTCGGCCAATGCGGGCAGGTAGCTGTCGGGGTCGAAGATGGAATGCGCCCCGGGCAGGGCCGGGGCGCTTTGGGGCAGGGTCTCGTTGCGGTCGGGCAAGTCAGAACCCGAAGCCGCGGCCAAATCCGCGCGGGGCGGGGTCGATCACGGTCACACGGCCATTGGTGACGGTGGCGATGGCCAGGCCGCGTTCAATGGTGCCGTTCGGGCGCAGGCGGAACACGCCGTTGATGCCGGTGAAGCCCGATGCGCGCGTCAGCCCCGCCGTATTGACCGCATTGCGGTTGCCCGAGGCCACAAGCGCCGCGATCACCGCCACCCCGTCATAGCCGAGCGAGCCAAGCTCATGCGGGGCTTCGCCATAGGCCGCGCGGTAGCGCTGCGCGAATTGCGCCTGAAGCGTGGTATCGGGCAGCGCGAACCAGCCGCCCTGCACGCCGGGAAGCTGAAGGCGCGCGGCGGGGATGTCCCACCGGGTCAGGCCCATGAATTGCGCATCGCGCGAGGTGACGCCCGCCATGACCAGCCGGTCGGTCAGATAGGGCAGCACGGCCTGCTGGTTGGCGGTCATGAAGATCGCGTCGATATTGCCCGATTTCGCCGCCCCCGTGATGGCCGGGATGATCGCATCGATGCTTTGCTGCGAAAGCGCATGCTGCTGCTGGCCCGAAAGCGTGGCACCATTCTGCGCAATGGCGGTCTGGATGGCGGCGGCACCGATCTGGCCGGCGGCATCGTTTTCATAGACCATCAGGAAGCGGCGCAGCCCCTGGCTGACACCGTAGCGCACCAGCCGGTCGGCGACGTTCTGGAAGGTGTTGCCAAGGATATAGACGTTGCCGCCCGCGATCTGGTCATTGTTCGAGAAGGACAGGACGTTGATATTGCGCGGTTTCATCGCATTGCCGACGGCATTGGCCGATTCCGCGAAAAGCGGGCCGAGGATGATCTTCGCCCCCTCGTTCACGGCGCGCTCGGCATTGGCGACGGCCGAGGCCTCGGTCGGCAGCGTGGGATAGACGCGCAGGTCGATCTGTGCGCCATTGGCGTCAGCGGCGGCCATCCGGGCCGAATTGGCCAGCGAACGCCCCAGCCAGTCGAGATCGGCGTTCCCGGTCCCTCCGGGCACCAGAAGCGCCACCTGAACGGGCTGGCGCGGGTCGATCTGGGGCCCGATGGCGCCGCCCGGCCCGGTCAGCCCCGTGCTCTGGCAGGCGGCGGTGGCAAGGGCCGCGCCCAGAAGCCCGGCAAGGGCCGCGCGCCGCGTGATTCGCTTGGCAATGGTGAACATGCGGATGATTCCCTATTGTCAGGTTCAGTGGCATTGCGCCGCAGCCTATTCTCAAACCCCACGGCTGGCAACGTGGCGACCAATCTGGCAGGATGAAGATGACCGAGGCCCGTGATACCCCCAAACCCGTCCCCGCCAGGATCGAGGCCATGCGGCTCGATCCCGGCCTTTATCTCGTGGCCACGCCCATCGGGGCTGCGCGCGATATCACGCTGCGCGCGCTGGATGTGCTGAATTCCGCCGATCTTCTGGCCGCCGAGGATACCCGCGTGCTGCGTCACCTGATGGAAATCCACGGGCTGGCGCTCAGGGGGCGCAGGATCATGGCGATTCACGATCATAATGAGGAAAAGCAGGCCCAGGCGCTGAGTGCCGCGATAGTGGCGGGGCAGTCCGTCGCCTATTGCTCGGATGCCGGCACGCCGCTTGTCGCCGATCCGGGCTTTCGTCTGGCACGCGCGGTCGCGCGCGCGGGGCTTGCCATCCGCGCGGTTCCTGGCGCCTCGGCGGCGCTGGCGGCGCTCAGCGTCGCGGGCCTGCCAAGCGACCGGTTCCTGTTCGCGGGATTCGCGCCGCAGCCGGTTTCCGCGCGGCGAAGCTGGCTGCATGAAGTCACCAGCGTCGATGCAACCGCGATTATTTTCGACAGCCCAAGGCGCGTTAAGCAAACCTTGGGAATTCTGTGCGAGATTGACCCGAATCGATCTATGGTGCTGTGCAGGGAACTGACGAAGAAATTTGAAGAAACCATGCGCGGAACGGCGGCGGATATCGCCGGGCTGATCCCGGATGGTGGTCTGAAGGGGGAAATCGTCCTGGTCATCGACCGGCCCGCCGAAGCCGCGCCTTCGGAAGGCGACATTGATACAGCGCTGATGGCGCTGCTGGGTGAAAAATCGGTCCGCGACGCCGCCGCTGTCGTGGCGGATCGCTTCGGAATAGCGCGGCGCGATGCCTATCAACGGGCATTGGCGCTGGAAAGGAAGGGGTGATGCAGCTTTGCTTTGATTTCGACAAGATCGCTGTCGAACCGGTCATCATGCCCGGGGTGCCGACCCGTGCGCGGCCTGCTGCGCCATCGCGCGCGAAACGGGAACGGGGGCGCATGGCCTATCATGCCGGCCGGTTGGCCGAACTGGCTGTCACCGACCATTATCTTGCGGCGGGTTATACGCTGGTGGCCAATCGCTGGCGCGGCAAGGGCGGCGAAATCGATCTGATCTTGCGACAGGGCGATCTTTACATTTTCGTCGAAGTAAAGGCCTCGCGCAGTTTCGCTTCTGCCGGTGAACGGATCAACCGGCGCCAGATGGATCGTATCTGCACGGCGGCCTGCGAATTCTGCGGAACCCTGCCGACCGGGCTGATGACGGATATGCGCATGGATGCGGCATTGGTCGATCGGTTCGGGCGCATCGAAATCATTGAAGCGGCCTTTGGCGAAGATTACTGACGTGGGGCCAATCACGGGGCAGGGCCGGATCACCGCTTGAACTGACCGGCAGAACATCCGACAAGGCT
>JAUNTV010000260.1:0-633 GCA_030538515.1 Paracoccus sp. (in: a-proteobacteria) | reverse complement strand
CCGAAGGAGCCCGCCATGAGCCTTTACGTCGCCCTGCAAATGGACCCGATCGAAAATGTCGCCATCGATGCGGACAGCAGCTTTCGGATCGGGATCGAGGCCCAGGCACGCGGCCACCGCCTGTTCCAATATACCGTCGATCAGCTGAGCTACCGCGAAGGGCGCGTTCTGGCGCGCGGTCGCCCGGTCACGCTGCGGCGCGAATATGGCAATCATGTCGATTTCGGGGATTGGGCATCTGTCGATCTGACCGACTTCGATGTGATCTGGTTGCGGCAGGACCCGCCCTTTGACATGGGCTATGTCACCTCGACCCATCTGCTTGACCGTGTCAGGGACAGGGTTCTGGTCGTGAATGATTCCTTCTGGGTGCGCAACTGCCCCGAAAAGCTGATGGTCCTTGATTTTCCGGATCTGACGCCCGAGACATTGATCACCCGCGATCTGGACGAGATCCGCGATTTCCGCGCCCGTCATGGCGATATCATCGTCAAACCGCTTTATGGCAATGGCGGGGCCGGGGTCTTTCATCTGCGCCCCGAAGATCCCAATCTTTCCTCACTGGTCGAGGTTTTCTTCGACCTCAACCATGAGCCGCTGATCGTTCAGCGCTATCTTCCTGCGGTGAAGCAT
>JAUNTV010000259.1 GCA_030538515.1 Paracoccus sp. (in: a-proteobacteria) | reverse complement strand
CGGAAAGGCATCCAGCACGGCACCCGCCACCCGCGTGATCACATCGGCGGGCATCATCGTGGGCGTGCCGCCGCCCCAATGCAGGCGCGACAGCCGTATCCCCGGCGCAAGGCGCGCTTTCAGCAGCGCGATTTCGGCCAGAAGCGCCTCGGCATAGGCGCGCACGGGGTCGTCGGAATTCGTGCCCTGCGTGCGGCAGGCGCAGAACCAGCAAAGTCGCCGGCAGAAGGGCACATGCAGATAAAGCGAGATGGCGCTGCCCGCCGGAATCGCAGCCTGCCAGCGGGCGACATGTTCTGGCCCGATGCTGGGGCGGAATTGCGTGGCGGGCGGGTAGGACGTGTAGCGCGGGACCCGTGCGTCAAACAGCCCCAACCGGGAAAGTTGCGATTCGTTTTCCATATGCTTAGGAATATGGAGTGATTAGGAAAGCGCATTGATGCAAGTCAAACCAGCCTTGGCGGATATCAGGCCCGCAGCCGCGGCGGAAAGCTGCGGGAACTGCCCGATCCGTGGCCGGGCCGTTTGCGCGCATTGCCTGGGCGATGATCTCGAACGGCTCGAAGCGCTGAAATATCACCGCCAGATCGCGGCCGGTCAGGTCGTCGTCTGGTCAGGCGACGAGATGGATTTCGTCGCCTCGATCATGGAAGGCGTGGCCACGCTCACGCAGGCGCTGGAAGACGGGCGCACCCAGATGGTCGGCCTGCTCATGCCCAGTGATTTTCTGGGCCGGCCCTGGCGCACGCGCGCGGCCTATACGGTGACGGCGATCAGCGATCTCAAGCTCTGCTGCTTCCGCCGCCAGCCGTTTGAGGAGATGATGACCGGAAACCCCCGTATCGCCTCGCGCCTGCTCGAGATGACGCTGGATGAGCTTGACGCCGCGCGCGAATGGCTGCTGGTTCTGGGCCGCAAATCCGCGCGCGAGAAGATCGCCTCTTTCCTGGCAATTCTGGCGCGGCGCGGGGCGGCACTGGCCAATGAACTGCCCCATGGGCGCATGCGGCTGGACCTGCCGCTCACGCGTGAAGCCATGTCGGATTACCTTGGGCTGACCATCGAAACCGTCAGCCGCCAGATCACCGCATTGAAGCGCGACGGGCTGATCGAACTCGAAGGCAAGCGCGGCGTGGTGCTGCCCGATTACGGGCGGCTGCTTCTGGAAAGCGGTGCCGATGGCGATGGCGGGCTGATCTGCTAGGGCTGCCAGCGCGCGATATTGTCCCGGATCGCGCCGATGCGCTTTTCCGTGGCCGGATGCGACAAAAGCCATGCGGGGGCCGAGGATACGCGCCCGCCCGACAGCCGGTTCAGCTTCTCGAACAGCGAAATCTGCGGCCCCGCCCCGATCCCCGCCTTGATGAGCAGGGCGGTGGCGAAACGGTCGGCCTCGAACTCGTCGGATTGTGACAGCCGCGCAGCAAGCGCCATGATGACAAGATTGATCAGCCAGGGCCCGATAAAGGGAAGAAAGCGGCCAACCGTCCCGATCAGCAGGCTGCGGATCACATTCTGGCCCGCGAAATCGATCAGCCGCCGCCGGGAATGGCCATGGGCGACATGGCCAAGCTCATGGGCGACGACGCCGGCGATTTCCTCGGGCGTGACCTCTCCCGTCTCCATCTTGTCCAGAAAGCCACGGGTGATGAAAATCCGCCCGTCCGGCGCGGCCAGCCCGTTGATCACCCGCACCTCATAGACCTGCGCCTGAATGCGCGGCAGATCCATCGCCGCCCCCAGCCGGTCGAGAAGCGGGTTCAGGCGCGCATCGCTGAGCGGGGTGGAATGCTCGGCCATCTCGCGCTTGAGCCGCCAGACCGAAAAAAACCACATCGCAATCGAATAGCCGATGATCAGGATGAAGGGCAGAAACTTCAGCATGCCCTAGATGTGGGCCAAACCCACCCCGCGATCAAGGCCCCTCCGCCGCGCCCGCCCGGAACCACGCCCGCGCAGTGCAGCCATCATGGCATCATCAGTGTCCAAATACCTGAAAGCAGCCTTGCCGCCTTACCCGAGGATGCGCATCGCCCGTCCCAGCCCTTCCAGCGTCAGCGGCACCATGCGATCCGCGAACACCTTGCTGATCATCCCGATCGAGGGCGTATATCCCCAGCGTTCTTCCGGCACCGGGTTCAGCCAGATGTGATCGGGCCATGTCTCGGCCACGCGCGCCAGCCACAATGCGCCCGGCTCGGGGTTCCAATGCTCATTGGCGCCGCCCGGCGCTACGATCTCATAGGGCGACATCGAGGCATCGCCCACGAAAATGCACTTATAGTCACGCCCGTAGCGGTGCAGCAGATCCCATGTCGGGATGGTCTCGTGCCAGCGGCGGCGCGAATCCTTCCAGACCGATTCGTAAAGACAGTTATGGAAGAAGAAATGCTCCATATGCTTGAACTCGGCGCGCGCGGCACTGAACAGCTCATCGACCACGCGGATATGATCATCCATGCTGCCGCCGACATCCAGAAACAGCAGCACCTTGACGGCATTGCGCCGCTCGGGCCGGGTCTGCACGTCGATATAGCCGTGATCGGCGCTGGCGCGGATGGTGGCGGGCAGGTCCAGTTCCTCGGCCGCGCCGTGGCGCGCCCATTGCCGCAGGCGTTTCAGCGCCAGCTTGATATTGCGCGTGCCAAGCGCGACCGAATCGTCGAAATCGCGGAATTCGCGCCTGTCCCAGACCTTCACGGCGCGGCGGTGGCGGCTTTGATCCTGCCCGATGCGCACCCCTTCCGGGTTATAGCCGTAAGCCCCGAAGGGCGATGTCCCGGCCGTGCCGATCCATTTGTTGCCGCCCTGATGGCGCGATTGTTGTTCACGCAGCCGTTCGCGCAGCTTTTCCATCAGCGCGTCAAAGGAACCCGCGCCGCCCATCCCGGCCTTTTCTTCGTCGCCAAGCAGCTTTTCGGCCAGCTTTTCCAGCCATTCCGGCGGAATTTCGGCACGCTCCAGCAACGCCTCGGCGGGGATTTCGCTCAGCCCCGAAAAAGCCTCGGCGAAGGCGCGGTCGAAACGGTCAAGATGGCGCTCGTCCTTGATCAGCACGATCCGGGCGAAACGGTAGAATTCGTCCGCTTCGGCCCCCGCCACCCCTGCCGACAGCCCCGCCAGCAGGTCCAGATATTCGCGCAGGCTGACCGGCACGCCATGGCGGCGCAGGCTGTCAAGGAAGGGGCGGAACATCAGCCCATGCGTGCGATGAAGATGGTCACGAAAAGCCCCAGAAGCAGGAAGGCCAGCATATGCGCGAAGGCCCATTGCACGCGGTCCTTGGTGTTGCCGCCCGCCGCGCGCGCGCGCAGCCAGCCCAGAAGAAAGCCGAAAAGGGCCGCAGGAAGGATGATCATGGCGTCTCCGGCGCGGTCTCGGGCAGGGGCGGAAGGGTCGTCGCGCCGTCAGCGGGCAGCGCAGCTTCGCCGGGCAGATCGGGGGTCGGGTTTTCGGCCCCCATGGGTGGCGGGGCCTGGCCTTCCCCGGCTGCTGCTTCGGGCGCGGTTTCGGGGGCAGGCCCCTCGGTCGAGACCGGGCCGGGCCGGCTCAGCCGGTTCTGGTCCCATTCACCCGAGGCGACCTGCCCGGTGGCATAGCGCATGACCCCCTGGCCCTGCCGTCTTCCGGCCGCGAAATGACCGGTATAGGTGTCGCCGGTGGCATAGGTGGCCACGCCCTCGCCGTCGATCTCGCCGTCTTTCCAGCTGCCTTCATAGATGAAGCCATCGGGCGTGGTCAGCTTGCCCAGGCCTTCACGCAGCCCGTCCGAGAATTCGCCCGTATAGACCGTGCCGTCGGGATAGGTGGCCTGTCCGCGCCCGTCGCGCGCGCCATTCTTCCACTCGCCATTATAGACATAGCCATCGGGATAGGTCATGCGGCCCTGACCGTCGATGCGCGCCTCGCGGAAGCTGCCCTCGTAGATCATGCCATTGGCGTAAGCCGCGCGGCCCTGACCCTGAATGGTGCCGGCCTGCCAGTCGCCTTCATAGGTGCCGCCATCGGGATAGGTGATCAGCCCGCGCCCGTCAGGCTGATCACCCGCCATCTGCCCCTGATAGACCGAGCCATCGGGATAGGTGATCCGGCCTTCACCTTGCATGTGGCCATCAACCCATTGACCGGTATAGATATATCCATCCGTTCCGGTGAAGGTGCCAAGCCCGTCGCGGCGGTCGTCGCGGAACTGGCCTTCGTAGATATCGCCATTGGCATAGGTCGCGCGACCCTGGCCGATGCGCTTGCCGCCGCGCATCTCGCCCTCGTAGCGGTCGCCGGATTGCT
>JAUNTV010000258.1 GCA_030538515.1 Paracoccus sp. (in: a-proteobacteria) | reverse complement strand
TCGGCAACCCCGAAAAGCCCGAGATCATGGGCCAGTTCGTCGGCGCGATCAAAGGCATTGGCGAGGCCGTGGCGGCGCTGGATATGCCCATCGTCTCGGGCAATGTTTCGCTTTACAATGAAACCGACGGTCAGGCCATTCTGCCCACGCCGACCATCGGCGCGGTCGGACTGCTGGAAAGCCTTGACGATCTGATCGCGGGCCAGCCCGAAGATGGCGATATCGCCATCCTGATCGGCGAGACCACGGGCCATCTGGGCCAGTCGGCCCTTGCCGCCGAGGCCTTCGGGATCGAGGCAGGCGACGCCCCCCCCGTCGATCTTGCTGCGGAACGGCGGAACGGCGAATTCCTGCGCGCCAGCCGCAGGCTGGTTCGCGCCGCCACCGATCTGTCCGATGGCGGTCTGGCCCTTGCCGCGTTCGAGATGGCCGAAAGCGCGGGCATCGGCCTTCGCCTTGACAGCGACGATATCGCCACGCTGTTCGGCGAGGATCAGGCCCGCTATCTGATCGCCGCCAGCCCCGATGCGGCAGAGGCGCTTCTGCGCGCGGCCCTTGGGGCGGGCGTGCCTGCGGCCATGGTCGGGCAGTTCGGCGGTGTCGCGGTGCAGATGGGGCAGGATGCGGGCGATCTGGCCGAGCTATCGGCGCTTTACCGGCGTGCCTTTTCGGATGCGATTCATGGCGATGACCCGCTTGGCTAAGCCCGGAAAGGGCCGGCCCGCGTCTCAGGCGCGCCGCCAGTGCTGGAAAAGATCGGGGCCGACGGGATAGCTGCGATGCAGCGTGAAGCGCGGCGCATCGGCCAGCGGGCCGAAATCCAGCGCGCCCACCGCCGCGCGCCCGCCCGCCCCAAGCACCAGCCCGGCGCTGTAAAGCAGAAGCACATCGACCAGCCCTTCCGACAGCAGCGATCCCGCAAGCCCCCCGCCGCCTTCGCAGAAGATCCGCGTCAGCCCGCGCGCGCCAAGATCGCGCAGCACCTGCCCCATCGGCCCCGCAACCTGCCAGAGCGGGCCGTGATCGTCATCTTCGGGCGGAAGATCAGGCAGGACGGACTGACCCGAAACCACGACCCTGACCGGCTGGCGGACCGGCCCGAAGCCGCGCACATTCAGCGCGGGCCGGTCGGCGCGGGCGGTCGCGCCCCCCACCATCACCGCATCATGGCGCAGCCGCATCAGATGGACATGCCGGCGCGCCGCAGGCCCCGTGATCCACTGGCTTTCGCCCGAGGCCGTGGCGATACGCCCGTCCAGGCTGGTGGCAAGCTTCAGCGTCACCATGGGCCGGCCTTCGGTCACGCGCAGAAGAAAACCGCGCTGCTGATCG
Organism: Paracoccus sp. (in: a-proteobacteria); assembly: GCA_030538515.1. Taxonomy (GTDB): domain Bacteria; phylum Pseudomonadota; class Alphaproteobacteria; order Rhodobacterales; family Rhodobacteraceae; genus Paracoccus. The sequence goes on along the minus strand of JAUNTV010000258.1, from coordinate 3,014 downwards.
GCGGCCTCGGGGGTCATGACGCCTTCGGTCACGGGGATGCCGGCGGCGCGCAGCCGGGCATGGCCCTGACCTGCGGTGCGCGGATCGGGGTCGGTCAGGGCAGTCACCACACGCGCCACCCGCGCGGCAATCAGCGCATCCGCGCAAGGCGGGGTGCGGCCATGATGGGCGCAGGGTTCCAGCGTGACATAGGCCGTGGCCCCCCGCGCCAGCGCGCCGGCCTGATCCAGCGCCATGCGTTCGGCATGGGGTCGCCCGCCCGGCTGCGTCCAGCCGCGCCCGACCACGCGCCCGTCCCGGACCAGAACGCAGCCGACCGCCGGGTTGGGCCAGGCATTGCCAAGGGCGCGCCGCGCAAGACGCAGCGCATGGGCCATCTGACGATGATCTTCGTTCAAGGTGCGCCGTCGGTTGCGGGCGGGCGCAGTTCCGAGACGAATTTGTCGAAATCGTCCGCGTCCTGGAAGTTCTTGTAAACGCTGGCGAAACGCACATAGGCAACATTATCGATCCGGGCCAGCGTCTCCATCACGATCTCGCCGATCACCTTCGAGGGGATATCGGTTTCGCCCATGCTTTCCAGCCGCCGCACGATGCCCGAGATCAGCTGATCGATGCGTTCGGGTTCGATCGGGCGCTTCTGCATGGCGATGCGGATCGAACGCGCCATCTTGTCGCGGTCGAAATCCTCGCGCCGGCCATTGCTTTTGACCACCACCAGATCGCGCAATTGCACACGTTCATAGGTGGTGAAGCGTCCGCCACAGGCCGGGCAGAAGCGGCGACGGCGAATGGCGGCATTTTCCTCGGCCGGGCGGGAGTCCTTCACCTGGCTGTCAACATTTCCGCAGAAGGGGCAGCGCATTCTGTGTCCTTATCTGGAACCCTCCCGCAAGTTATCCACAAGCAGAGCCGAAATCGCAACAGAATTTGTGGATGCGGGCAGGATTGCCACCAGATGAAGGTCAGCCATCATCCTTTGGTGGGGGCAGCGCGCCCGGTTCGGGGTCGTCGGCGCGGTCATGATCCAGCGCGATGCGTTTGGTGGCGCGCGCGCCCAGTTCGCGCAGCATCTCGACCTGACGGATCACATTGCCCGAGCCGCGCGCCAGCCGCTCCATCGCCTGGCGATGCGCGTCGGATGCGCGGCCAAGCGCCGTGCCGACCCCATCGAGCGATTCCACCACGCCGGCGAACTTGTCGTAAAGCTGACCGGCGCGGCGCGCGATTTCCAGCGCATTGGATTCGCGCCGCTCGACCATCCAGATATGTTCGACCGTGCGCAGGGTCAGCATCAATGTCGTGGGCGTGGTCAGCCCCACACGCTGTTCCATCGCGAAGCTGGCAAGGCCGGGATCGACGCGCAGCGCTTCGGAAAACGCGCCCTCGATGGGGATGAACATCAGCACATAATCGACCGCCGCATCATCAAGCCGGTCGTAACCCTTGGCCGAAAGCGCGGTGACATGGGCGCGGATCGCCTCGACATGGCGTTTCAGGAAAGCGTCGCGGCTGGCGTCGTCACCGGCATTGACCGCCTGTTCGAATGCCGTCAGCGAGACCTTGCTGTCGACCACCAGAAGCTTCTTCTGGGGCATGCGCACGACCACATCGGGGCGCCAGCGGCGGCCATCCTCATCCGTCCAGCTTGACTGGATATCGTAGTGAATTCCGACCTCAAGACCGGATTCCTCAAGGATACGCTCAAGGATCATCTCGCCCCATGCACCCTGCTTCTGGCGATCCCCCTTCAGCGCGCGGGTCAGGGCATGGGCCTCATGGCCGATATTGGCGATCTGTTCGCGCAGGCGCGCGCCTTCCTCGTCCAGAATGCGGTTGCGGTCGCGCAATTCGCGCTGAAAATGCAGCACCTGTTCGCGGAAGGGCGTCAGCAGGGCGTCAAGCTGTTCGCCATGGGTTTTCTGCATATCCGCGCCCTGAACGCGCAGCGTCTCATCCGCCATAAGACGGAACTGCCGGGTCATGTCCTCGCGCAATTCGCGGAGCCGGGCAAGGTCATGTTCGGCGCGCTCGCGGTCCTTATGGGCCGCCAGCCGGGCCTGCGCGAGATCGCTTTCCAGCCGCGCCACCGACTGACGCGCGCCGTAAAGCGCGTCATTCAGCCCGTCGCGTTCCTCGGCCATTTCGGCCAGCCGGGCGGCGCGATCCTCCAGCCGGGTTTCGGCCTGACCTGCGCGCAGGATGGCGGCGCGGGCATCGGCCAGGGCCGCACCCTCGCGCCGGGAGAGATCGGCGATTTCGCCCGCCGCCCGATCCATGGACGCATGAAATACACCACGCATCCGCCAGAAAAGAAATAATAAAACCAGAAGCACAAGAAGCAGGCCAGCGGTCAGACGCCCCGCCAGCACCGGATCAGACAGCCAGTTCTGCATGATTTCGGCCATCTGCCCCCTCGTCCGCGTTCCCGCTTTGTTTCTAGAACATCACGGCGCGGGCCGCAAGTCTCAGGCGGCGCGCTGAAGAAGGAAGCGTTGCAGCCCGTCGGCATAGGCGCGGTGGTCATGGCTGTTGATATCCTGTTCGGCCAGATAGTCGAACAGCGGCGCATCCTTGCCCGAGGAAAAGCCCATCGCCCACTGCGGAAACTGCCGCGCCGCGATGGGACCATGGTTGAAGATGGTGATGTCGCGATGTCGCGGATCGCCCAGAATGAGCGCAAGCACCAGATCGAGATGCTCACTCGCCCCTTCCAGCCATTGCACGAAAATGCCGTCTTCGGCATGCAGGAAACCGGTCAGGCCATAGCTGCTGTTGCGGTCGCGCGCGCGCGTCAGGATCGCTTCGCAATCCGATCCGAAACTCTCAAGCCGCCCAAGGCTGCGGTAGATCACATAGGAAAGCGCCATTTTGAAATCCGTTTGAATTTCAGACAGCTAAGGCGCATTGCGGTATCAGCGCAAGACGTTCCTGCGCTGATTACCTTTTATTGATCACTTATTGGTCAAGGAAGCTGCGCAGCTTGCGCGACCGCGAGGGGTGTTTCAGCTTGC
>JAUNTV010000004.1 GCA_030538515.1 Paracoccus sp. (in: a-proteobacteria) | reverse complement strand
GCGCAATATCCGCAGATCGCGCCGCCTTCGGTGACGATTCAGGCGACCTATCCCGGTGCCTCGGCGGAAACCGTCTCGAACACGGTCACACAGATCATCGAACAGCAGATGACCGGGCTGGACGGGCTGCGCTATATGTCCTCCAGTTCGAACTCGTCGGGCGTATCGACCACCACGCTGACCTTCGAAACCGGCACCGATGCCGATATCGCGCAGGTGCAGGTGCAGAACAAGCTGAGCCAGGCGACATCGCTTCTGCCGGAACCCGTGCAACGACAGGGGATTTCGGTCGAAAAGGCGGCTTCGGGCTTTCTGATGGTCGTCGGGCTGATCGGCAATGAAAGCTACGACCAGTCCGACCTTGCCGATTACCTTGTCACCAACCTTGTCGATGATCTCAGCCGGATCGAGGGCGTGGGCTCTGTGCAGGTCTTTGGCGCGCAATATGCGATGCGCATCTGGCTGGACCCGTCGAAACTGGCGGCTTACGAACTGACCCCCTCGGACGTGGTGGCGGCGGTCTCGGCGCAGAATACGCAGATCTCGGCGGGGGCTTTCGGGGACCGTCCGGCGGTGCCCGGCCAGCAGCTGAACGCCACCGTGACCGCGCAATCGCTGCTGTCCACGCCTGAGGAGTTCCGCCAGATCGTGCTGCGCGCACAGGAAAACGGCGGGCTGGTGCTGCTGCGCGACGTGGCGCGCGTGGAAATCGGCGCGGAATCCTATGTCGCGGATGCGACCTATAACGGGCGTCCCGCAGCCGGGATGGCGCTTAGCCTTTCGCCGGGCGCCAATGCGCTTGATACCGCCGCGCGCGTCAAGGAGCGCATGACCGAATTCGCCCGCTTCTTCCCCGAGGGCGTGGAATATGTGATCCCCTTCGATACCTCGCCCTTTGTCGCCATCTCGATCGAAGAGGTCATCGCCACCCTGATCGAAGCCATCGTGCTGGTCTTTCTGGTGATGTATCTCTTCTTGCAGAACTGGCGCGCGACGCTGATCCCCACGCTGGCAGTGCCCATCGTGCTTCTGGGCACGTTCGCGATCATGGCGCTGCTTGGCTTCACCATCAACACGCTGACCATGCTGGCCATGGTGCTGGCCATCGGGCTTCTGGTCGATGACGCCATCGTCGTCGTCGAAAACGTCGAGCGCATCATGGAGGACGAGGGCCTTTCCCCGCGCGAGGCGACGCGCAAATCCATGGGCCAGATCACCGGCGCGCTGATCGGGATCGCGCTTGTGTTGTCGGCGGTCTTCGTGCCGATGGCATTTTTCGGCGGCTCGACCGGGGTGATCTATCAGCAGTTTGCGATCACCATCGTCTCGGCCATGGGGCTTTCGGTGGTCGTGGCGCTGACGCTGACGCCGGCGCTTTGCGCCTCGATGCTGAAACCCTCGCACGGGCGGCGGGGCGGTCTTTTCGGGCTGTTCAACCGCGGTTTCGATGCCACGACGCATGGCTATACCGGCACCGTCAACTGGATCATCCGCCGGCCGCTGCGCATGCTGCTGATCTATGCCGGGCTGGCGGCGGTGATGGCGCTTCTGTTCATCCGCACCCCGCAGGGCTTCCTGCCCGATGAGGATCAGGGCATCATGTTCGTGCTGATCCAGGGTCCGACCGGCGCCACCGCCGAACGCACCCAGGCCGTCATGAGCGAGATCGAGACCTATTTCAGCGACCATGAATCCGAAACCGTCGATTCCGTCTTCGGTGTGGTCGGGTTCAGCTTCGCGGGGCTTGGCCAGAATGTCGGCATGGCTTTCGTGCGCCTGAAAGACTGGAGCGAGCGCCCCCAGCCCCAGCAATCCGTTCAGGCCCTTGCCGGACGCTCTTACGGGGCCTTCAGCCAGATCCGCGATGCCAGCGTCTTCCCGATCGTGCCGCCTGCGGTGATCGAACTGGGCAATGCCTCGGGCTTCGATTTCTACCTTCAGGCGCGCGGCGGTCAGTCGCATGAACAATTGCTGGAGGCGCGCAACCAGTTTCTGGGGCTTGCCCGCGAAAGCAGCCTGATCACCCAGACGCGGCCTTCGGGGCTGGAGGATGCGGCACAGTATCGCCTGAATATCGACTGGCAGCGCGCCGGGGCCATGGGGGTCAGCGCGACCGATGTGGCGGGGCTGCTGCAAGTCGCCTGGACCGGTCGCTATGTCAATGATTTCATTGATCGCGGCCGGATCAAGAAGGTCTATGTCCAGGGCGAGGCCGACAGCCGCGCGGTGCCCACGGATCTGGAAAAATGGCGCGTGCGCAATGCCTCGGGCGGGCTGGTGCCCTTCGCCAATTTCGCCGATGGGGAATGGGTTTTCGGGCCGCAGGGGCTGAACCGCTATAACGGCGTGCCGGCCATGCAGTTGCAGGGCATGCCGATGCCCGGCGTCAGTTCCGGCGATGCCATGGCCGAGGTCGAGCGGCTGGCCGCGCAGCTTCCCGCAGGGTTCAACGTCGCATGGACCGGGCTGTCGCTGGAAGAACGCCAATCCGGCGATCAGACGACATTGCTTTACGCCCTGTCACTGATTGCGGTTTTCCTGTGTCTGGCGGCGCTTTACGAAAGCTGGTCGATCCCCTTCGCGGTGATTCTGGTCATGCCCATCGGTGTTCTTGGCGCGCTTCTGGGGGCATGGGTCGGGCAATTCGACAATGGTGTCTTCTTCCAGGTCGGACTTCTGACCGTGATCGGGCTGACCGGCAAGAACGCCATCCTGATCGTGGAATTCGCGCGCGAGCAGTCCGAGGCCGGCGTGCCGCTTTACCGCGCCGTGGTCGAGGCCGCCCGCCAGCGCTTCCGCCCGATCATCATGACCTCGATTGCCTTCTCGCTTGGGGTTACGCCGCTGGTGCTGTCGACGGGCGCTGGCTCGGCCGGGCGGAACGCCATCGGCTCGACCGTGCTTGGCGGCACGCTGATGGCCAGTGCGCTTGGCATTCTGCTGGCCCCGCTGTTCTATGTGCTGATGCGCCGGCTTCTTGGGCGGGGCGTCGTCATCGATGAGCCCGCAGCGGAAGCGCCCGAGAAAACCGAAACCGCCTGAGCCTCCGGGCAAGCCGATACAGCCGGGCGGGGCGCTTGCCTGTCCGCCCGGCTTCGGCCAAGATCGGCACGGATCAACGGGACAGGGTGATGGCACAGCAGACAGTTCCCTATTTCAAGGCCATGGGCGCCGGGCTTGCAGGTTGGGCGATCACCTCATTCGCGCGGATCCTGACCGCCGTGCAGCCTTTCTGGCAGGGGTTCGACCCGGCCATCCGCCGTCAGCGCATCTATTTCGCCAATCATGTCAGCCATGGCGATTTCGTCCTGATCTGGACGGTTCTGCCCAAAAGCCAGCGCCGGCAGACCCGGCCCGTTGCGGGGGCGGATTACTGGCGCGGCGGCCTGCGTGAGTTCATCGGCAGCGATGTCTTCAACGCCCTGCTGATCGAGCGCAACCGCGACGGGGCCGAGGACGACCCGATCTCGCAGATGGCGGCGGCGCTGGATGACGGCTCATCGCTGATCATCTTCCCCGAAGGCACGCGCAACCTGACCGATGCCGAACTGCTTGAATTCCGCTCGGGCATCTTCCGGCTGGCGGCCTCGCGCCCCCAGGTCGATATCGTGCCGGTCTGGATCGACAATCTCAACCGGGTGCTGCCCAAGGGCTCGTTCATTCCGGTGCCGCTGATGTGCAAGGTGATCTTCGGCGCGCCCCTGCATGTCGGGGCCGGGGAAACCAAGGAAGCCTTTCTGGCGCGCGCGCGCGCGGCGCTTCTGGCGCTGAAACCACGGGCCGAGGGGCAATGATGTCCGATACGCTTTCCGATCTTCTTGTCACCATCGCCGGGATCGGCGGCGTGCTGCTGATCGCATCGGTGATCGGCTATCTGCTGGCGCGGCGCTATTCGCCCGATGGCACCAATAGCGTGATCGAGAACCTCAACGACCGCATCCGCGCATGGTGGGTGATGGCGATTGCGATCTCGCTGGCGCTGCTTGGCGGCGAAACCGGCGTGATCTTGCTGTTCTTCATCTGCTCATTCGCCGCCCTGCGCGAATTCATGACGCTGACCAACGCCAGCCGCGCCGATCACAACACGCTGGCGGCGGCCTTCTTCATCGTGCTGCCGGTTCAATACTGGCTGATCTGGATCGGCTGGTATGGGCTTTATGCGATCTTCATCCCGGTCTACGTCTTCCTGCTGCTGCCCATCGTCTCGGCCCTTGCGGGCGAGGTGCGGAGCTTTCTGATCCGGGTCGCGGAAATGCAATGGGCGCTGATGATCTGCGTCTTCTGCGTCTCGCATGTGCCGGCGCTGATGAACCTGCATATCCCCGGTCATGAAGGGCGCGGCGTGCTGCTGATCGCATGGCTGGTGATCACGGTGCAACTGTCCGATGTGCTGCAATATGTCTGGGGCAAGCTGGCCGGGCGTCACAAGATCGCGCCGCGCCTGTCGCCATCCAAAACGGTCGAGGGGTTTCTGGGCGGCTGTCTGTCGGCCACGGCCATCGGCATGGCGCTGAAATTCATGACCCCCTTCACATGGTGGCAGGCCGGGCTGATGGGGCTTTGCGTCACCATGATGGGCTTTCTGGGCGGGCTGGTCATGTCGGCGATCAAGCGTGACCGGGGCGTGAAGGACTGGGGCCATAGCATCGCGGGCCATGGCGGTTTCATCGACCGGCTGGATTCGGTGCTTTTCGCCGCCCCGATCTATTTCCACCTGCTGCGCTTCTACTGGTCGGCCTGATGCGGCTGGACAGCAGCGCGCTGCATATGGGCGTGGCTTTCGCGGCGATGGGGGGATGGGCGGTTTTCGCCAATCGCGCCCATCCATGGCCCGAGGCACTGACGGCGGGCCTCGTGCAGGGCATGCTTTCGGCGCTGATCACGCTGCTTCTCAAGCGCATGATCGAGGGGGTATCGCGCCGCCTGCCCGGTCTTTCCGGGCTGATCCTGCCCCCCGTTCTGGCCATCGCCGGATCGATCGGGGCGCTCAGCCTGATCCACGGGCTTGCCGGCACGCCCGAGATATGGGCCACGATCGCGGTTCCCGTCTCGGTCACTGCGCTTTATTCATCCTTCTATTCCCATACCATATGGAGGGCGCGCCATGCCTGATCCCGAAAACCGCCGCCCGCTGGCAAGCCGTCAGACGGGTTGGGCGCGGCAGGGTGCCTCATGGCTGGCGGCGAAGGGCGTCACCCCCAACCAGATCTCGCAGGCGGGGATGGTGGCGGCGCTGCTGGCGGGGCTTTGCTTCTTCGCCGCGGGGCAATGCACGGGCTTCTGGCGCGTGCTGGCCCTGATCGCGGCGGCGGGGTTTTGCCAGATCCGCCTTCTGTGCAATCTTTTTGACGGCATGGTCGCGGTCGAGGGCGGGCGCGCCGCCCCGGACGGAGGCTTCTGGAACGAGTTTCCCGACCGCGTATCGGATGCGCTGATCTTTCTGGGGCTGGGATACGGGCTGGACGCGCCGGGCCTTGCCTGGGCCGCCGCCGGCATGGCCTTTCTGACCGCTTATGTGCGCGAACTGGGGGCCAATCTGGGGCAGGGCGTGGATTTTTCCGGTCCCATGGCCAAGCAGCATCGCATGGCCGTGGTGACGGCGGCAGCGCTTCTTTCGGTGCCGGAACCGATCTGGAACGGCGATGGCGGGGTCTTGCGGCTGGCGCTTTGGGTGGTGGCCATCGGCGCCGGGCTGACCGCGCTGCGCCGCGCCGTCAGGCTGGTCCTGAAGCTTCGCGACGGCTGAGAGAGGGGCACGGACCTAGCGCGCGCCCATCGCGCGACCGATGCGGCGCAGGCAGAAGATGATCGTGCCAAGGGCGATAAAGGTAAGCCATTCCAGCATAAGGCCTACGATGGTCCTCAGCAGTTCACGCTCGGTCAGCGTGCACTCTTCCTGTCGGACCCGGTATTCCGCGCCTTGTGCATCGGTGTAGATCCAGTTGCCGCAGCTTTCCGGCTGGCCGCTGACATAAAACCCGATCACAAGGATGATCGTAGTGACGGGCACCGCCAGAAACAGCGCCATCTGCAAAAGCCAAAGCCAGCGATCAGTAGACAACATCAGCCCCCCAGCCAGAACAAAGGCACTACCCCGAAGGTGCCGCCGCGTCCACCGCCTGCCGCATGGCGGCCACGGCGCGGTCGATGCGGGGCGGATCGGCCAGCAGGCTGCCGCCCAGAAGATAGACCACATCGCCGCCATACATCGCCACCATATCGGCGGCGCGTTCCACGCTCATCCCGCCGCCGGGGCTTGGCAGCATGGGCAGGCCGGGGCCAGCCCTGTCGCGGCAGGCATCGGCGATCTGGCTGCATTCGGCGGCTGAAAACCCGAACCGCCCGCCGACATTCGGAAAGACCGATATATCCGCCCCCGCGAGCCGCTGGATCGTGCCGAACAGAACGCCATGATCGAAGCCGGTATCGGGGGCCAGAACGTAAGGGCCAAGGAAGGCCGGGTGGGTCATGACCGGCAGATCAAGCGCCGCATCGCGGGCGATGCGGTCGACGATGCCGAAGCCCAAAAGCCCCGGCATGACCAGAATGCCGCCCGCGCCTGCGTCACGCGCGAAACGCAGGTTATCCTCGATCTCCTCGGGCCTGCCGGACAGGTTGGGGATATAAAGGGCCGAGCGGCCTTCCTGCGCATTGGCGCGCGCGACGGCTTCGGCCACGGCGGCCACGCGGGCCTTGAAAGGGGCTGCGGGCTGGCCCGCAAGGCCGTGATCTTCCTTGATGATATCGGCCCCGCCGCGCACGCAACCCGCCGCGAGCGCGGCAAATGCCGCAGGCGGCTGGCCCATGGGTTTCAGGACCGGCGCGATCATTCCGCCCGTCGCGCGCCCGGTCAGGCGGCGCAGGCCTGCGATGCCGAAACGCGGGCCGGGGAAGCGACGCGCCATATCCGGGCCGGGGTCGATGCCGATCACCCGAATGCCCTGCTGGATCGAGCTGTTACCGAAGATCACGTTCAGGAATTGCGTGATCTCATCCCCTGCGCTGTCCGGCGAATATGAGATGACGGCGTGAAACACGCCTTCCGCCACCTGCCCGATTTCCCCAACCCGGCCAAGGATTTCATCGGCGATATAGCCATCAGGCACCACGGCACGGGGGATTTCGACGGTCTGTTCAAGCGCGATGCCTTCGGCGCGGGCCTTTGCCTCGGCCCGGTCGGCGGCACGGATGCGGTAGGTGACGGAAAAGCGCATCAAAGCGCCTCGGCCTTGACGGCGGAATGCACGGCCTCGACGCGCACCGCATCAAGCGCGCCCTCGTCGATGCCGGTCTGCTGGCCGGTCAGATCCTCGATGGCGCGGACAAGCGAAAGCGCGTCCATCCCGTAATAGCGCATCAGATAGGGGCGCGATCCGCCATGAGCATAGGTGTCCTGAAGCCCCAGCCGGATCAGGCGGCGGGCAAGGCCCGCTTCGGCCATGGCTTCGGCCACCATCGACCCCAGACCGCCGGTGACAAGGTGGTTTTCCAGCGTCACCACGCCATGTTTCACCGATGCCGCATGATCCACGATCTGCGCCGCATCAAAGGGTTTCAGCGTGTTCAGGTGAAGGTGGCGCACCGAAACCCCCGCCTTGTCCAAGGCGGCGCGGGCACGGATCGCTTCCTCGGTGGTGATGCCTGCGGTGACGACCAGAACGTCATCACCTTCGGCCAGCACCCGCATCCGGCCGATCTGCAAGGGCGTATCGAACAGGCGCGGGACCGCGCCGCGCAGGATGCGGCAGTAAACCGGGCCATCCACGCTGTCGGCGGCGGCGACGATGCTTTCGACCTCACTCGCGTCGCCGGCTTCCAGCACGGTCATATTGGGGATGGTCCGCATGACAGAGATATCCTCGATCGCCTGATGGGTCATGCCGCCCGGCGTGGTAATGCCGGGCAGAAAGCCCATCAGCCGCACCTTGCGGCGCGGATAAGCGATCGAGGCCATGAGCTGGTCGTAGGGTCGGCGATACAGAAAAACACCGAAACTATGTAAAAAGGGCCGATAACCGGCCAGCCCAAGTCCGCCGGCAAAGGAAAGCATGTTCTGCTCTGCCATGCCGAGCGACAGGAATTGATCGGGATGACGATCCCGGAAGCCGTCGATCTCGCAGCTGGAGGTCAGATCGGCGGACAGGCACAGCACGTCAGGATTTGCTGTGGCGTAAGCTTCGAATGCGGCCGCATAGGGGCGGTTGACCATCTCCATCAATGGGCCTCCAGGTCGACGGGGGGGATGCCCAGTTCGGCCGCGATGGCTTCGTTCATCTGGGCGCGTTCCTCGGCGGATTTGAAGCGGACGTAATGCAGGCGCGGGAAGCGGCGCATCAGGAATTCCATGCCTTTCGTCGGGCTGGAATGGGCAAGGATGATCAGCGGCTGGCCTTCATGGGGCGTGGCCCTGGCCTGCCGCAAGGCGGTCAGGTCATGGGCATCGACTTCGGCCACGACGGCACCGAAATTGCGAAATTTGGTGGCGATGTCGCCCACCTGCATCACGCTGTCCATGGCCCCGTCGCATTGCTGGCGGTTCACGTCCATCAGCGCCCAGAGATTGCCGATCCCGTGATGGGCGGCGGCCTGCACGGCTTCCCATGTCTGGCCCTCCTGCACCTCGCCGTCGGACATGAAGACGCAGACCTCACCAGTGTCGCCGCGCCGTTTGCGCCCCCATGCCAGCCCCGCGCCGGTCGACAGCCCGATGCCGAGGGTGCCGTTATGCACCTCCATCCCCGGTGAGTGTTCGGCCCCGATCATCTCGACCGAAGAGCCGTCCTTGTTGAACATCTCCAGCCCTTCGGGGGCCATGCGGCCGGTTTCGATCAGGCAGGCATAGGCCACAAGCGCGTAATGCGCGGGCGCGATGAACAGCCGGTCATGGATGGCATCGAAGGGGCCGTTATAGCCCGCGCCGGTATGATAATCGGGGTTGCCGGCCGAGGGCACGCCGCCGAAAGGTTCGGGCACCATCGGCAGGGTCGACGCGCCAAGGTTCAGCGCCTCGTTATAAAGAAACGCAAGCTGTTCGGCGGCGGAACAGGCCTGCGACAGATAACCGCCATTATTGCGCATCGAATGCTCGAAAACGCGGCGGCGGATGCCGAGGGCGATTTCCTCGGTCGTGCGGGAGTTACGCAAGGCTCACCTCGTGATTGGGGCAGAGAGCACGGGGGGCCCCCTGCCCGGATATCGTCAACGCGCGGGCAGGGTCATCCAGTCCGAAACCGCCACATCGGCGTGGGCGAATGCGGGCAGTTTCGCGCCAAGCTCTTCCATATTGGTGATCTCAAGCTCGTTCAGCGCGGCCTGCGTGATCAGCGTGGGCGGCACCACGACCTGCGCGGGAACATCCTCGCCAGCAAGGATCTGCGCCAGCGTGCGCACCGAAACCTCGCCCACGACGGCGGGATTGGTGGCGGCGGTGGCCTTCCAGCTTGAATCGGGTTCGCGCATCAGCGCGATATCCGCGGTCGAGACATCCGCCGAATAGATCGACACATCCTGCGTCAGCCCGGCCTCATCCACGGCGATCTTCACGCCTTTGGCGAATTCATCGTAAGGGGCGAACATGACCGTGATATCCGGGTTGGCGGACAGGACCGAACGCGCCTGATTGGCGACGGAATTCGCGATCGGGTTATCCAGCGTGCCGAACATCGCCTTTTCGGTGATGCCGGGATATTGCGCCTTGAACTCCGCCCATGTCTCGTTGCGCCGGTCAAGGGGCGCGATGCCGGGCACATAGACATAGCCCGCCACCCATTCCTCGCCATTGTCGGCGATGGCCTGTTCCAGCGCCAGACGCGCCAGATCGCGGTCGGATTGTTCGATCTGGGGGATGGCCGCGTTTTCGACATCCACGTCAAAGGCCACGACCTTGATGCCCGCATCGACGGCGCGCTGCGCGGCTTCTTTCATCGACTCGGTCAAGCCGTGCTGGATGATGATCCCGTCCACGCCAAGCGCAATCGCCTGATCGACCATATCGGCCTGAAGGGCGGCATCCTGGCGGCTGTCAAAGACCTGCAAGCCTACGCCAAGGGCGGCGGCCTGCTTTTCCACGCCTGAAAGATAGGCCTGGAAGAAATCCCCCGTGGACAGGTAGCGCACAAGCGCGATCTTCACATCACCGGGGTTGTCGAAGGGCACGGGTGCCTGCGCGAAGGCAAGGCCGGGCAGCATGGCCGCGCCGCCAAGCAGCGCTATCACGGTTCTTCTGGCGATCATGGTTGATTTTCCTCCGTTATGATCCGCATTCAGCCCTTCGCGCGGGTCTCGCGGCCCGAAAGGGCGAAGGTAAAGACAAGGGCCACGACCAGCACGGCGCCCTTGATGAAATCCTGTGTATAGTAAGGCGCGTTCAGCATGGTCAGCCCTTGCAGCAGAATGCCCACGAACAGCGCGCCGATGGCGGTGCCGAAAGCATTGGGCTTGGCGGCACCCAGAACCGCGAAGCCGATCAGCGCCGCCGCCACCGCATCCAGCAAAAGGTTATTGCCCGAGGCCACATCGCCCCGCCCAAGCCGTGCCGCCAGCAAAACGCCCCCGAAGGATGCCAGCACGCCAGAGATCATATAGGCCAGCACCCGGTAGCCATTGACGTTGATCCCGGCAAGCGCCGCCGCCTTGTCGTTCGAGCCGATCGCATACATCACCCGCCCGTGGCGCGTCATTTCCAGAAACACCCAGATCAGCACGGCGATGGCGATCAGGAACACCACCGAAAGCGGCAGCAGATTGTCGATGAAGAAATCCAGCCGGTGCCGTCCAAGCATCAGAAACGCGGGCGAGAAGGTGCCCGTGGCCGTCCCCCCGCCAGGCAGGGCCATGCCGGTCGAGATCGAGTTCCCCTCGGTCGGGATGCGTTGCAGGCCCATCAGCAGGAACATCATGCCAAGCGTGGCCAGAAGGTCGGGCACGCGCATCTTCACGATCAGAAGCCCGTTGATCAGCCCGACGGCCGCGCCCATCAGCAGGCAAAGCGCCACCGCTTCAACAGCGCCAAGCTGCCAGATCACCTGCGCATAGGCCGCCAGCATCATCGATGAGGTTGCGACCGCCCCGATGGACAGATCAAACCCGCCCACCACAAGCGTTGCCGTGACACCAAGCGCCAGAATCCCGGTGATCGCCACCGACTGGAAGATGAACACCGCGCTGCGCGCCGACATGAAGGCGGGCTGCGCGATGGAAAACAGCAGGAACAGCCCCGCCATCAGCAGCAAGAAGCCGTAGCGGATGGCGAATTCGGTCGGGTCGAAGCCCTGTTTCATGTAAAGGCTCCTGCGGGGTGGTGCGGCGTTTCGGTGACCTGGGCCATGACAAGCCCAAGGTCGATATCGCGGTTCTCATGCGCGCCGGTGATGGAATGCTCGCTCATCACCAGAATGCGGTCGGCGATTTCAAGGGCCTCGTCGATCTCGGCGCAAAGGACAAGCGTGGCGCGGCTGGCGGCACTGGCGCGGATGCGCCTGCCGATATCACGCCGCGCCTTGATATCGACGCCCTGAAACGGCTCGTCCAGGATCAGCAGGCGCGACGCCTCGGCCAGCCAGCGCGCGACCACGACCTTCTGTTGATTGCCGCCCGAAAGCGTCATGATCCCGTCGCGGGGGCCCCGGCAGACGACGCCCATCTGATCGATCATCCGGGTCGCCAGCGCGCGCTCGGACCGGCGGCGCATGATCGACAAAAGCCCCTGATGGCGGCTGAGAAAGGGCAGCGTGATATTGCCGGTGATGTCGAAATCCGGGATCACGGCGTTTTGCAGCCGGTCCCTGGAAAGCTGAAACACGCCCGCGCGCACCGCCTGCCCCGGATTGCGCGGCGCATAGGGGCGGCCATCCAGCGTCATCCTGCCCGCGACGGGGGGCACCAGCCCGAACAGCGCGCCGGCAAGGGCGGATTTGCCCGCGCCCACAAGGCCGATCACGGCCACGACCTCATTTTCATGCAGGCTCAGATCGAAGGGGGCAGCGCCCGCGCGCAGGGAAAGGCCCCGCGCCTCGATCACGGCGCGGCCGGGCGGGGGGATATCGATATCGACTTCCGTGATTTCATGGCCAAGCATGGCGCGCACCGCGCCCGCATAGTCCAGTTCCCCTTCGAACACACCCGAGACCTGCCCGTCGCGCATCGACACGATCCGGTCGGCAAGGCGGCGGATATCCGACATGCGATGCGAGATATAAAGCACCGCCACGCCCTGCGCCTTGAGTTGCCCGACCAGGGCAAAGAGACGCTCGGTCTCGGTGGCGGACAGCGATGAGGTGGGCTCATCAAGGATCAGCAGACGCGGGCGATGCGACATGGCGCGCGCGATGGACACAAGCTGGCGGTCGGCAAGGTTCAGCGTGGAAACCGCGCGCCCCATGCCCACATCCAGCCCCACCGCATCGGCGATCGCCTGCGCGCGCGCCCGCATCCGGCGACGGCTGAGAAAGAACCCCCCGCCCGTGGCAAGCTCGTCCAGCAGCAGGTTCGAGGCCACGTCGAGACCGGGTGCCACGCCCTCATTGATGTTCTGATGCACGGTGACGACACCGGCGCGCAGCGCCTCGGCGGGGGTCGAGGGCGCGAAGGCCCGCCCCGCCAGGGTGACGCTGCCGCCATCGCCCCGATGCACCCCGCAAAGGATCTTCACCAGCGTCGATTTGCCCGCGCCATTGGCCCCCATCAGCACCGTGACCTGCCCCGACGGCAGGGTCAGATCGATGCCGCGCAGCACGCGGTTCTGGCCGAAGGACTTGGTAAGCCCGGCAATGGAGATCGCGTTTTCCGACACATGGCCCCCTTGATTCCGCCACGCTAGCGCCGCATTTGGGCAAAAGTCAATAAAGTTTGACATTTGCAGTGGAACAGGAAATCCTGCCCCCGTTACCCGCCGGAGGAGAAGCCCCTATGACCGCAACCCCCTATCAGGCGCTCACCCCCGAGGCCCTGCCCGCCCGCCTTGGCGCGCTGCCCGCGCTGGCGGATCGCGTCGGCCCCGCCGACAGCTGGCAGGTCAGCGAGGTCGGCGACGGCAATCTGAACCTTGTTTTCATCGTGCGCGGCAGCCGGGGCTCGGCGGTCGTCAAGCAGGCGCTGCCCTATGTGCGGCTGGTGGGCGAATCCTGGCCGCTGCCGCTGAAGCGCAGCTTCTTCGAATATAACGCCCTGATCCGGCAGGCGGCGCGCGATCCCGGCTCGGTCCCCGAGGTGTTTCACTTCGACGAGGATCAGGCCATCATCGTCATGGAATTCCTGGGCGATCACATCATCCTGCGGCAAGGTCTGATCGGGGGGCGCCGCTATCCCGGCATCGCTGAAATGCTGGGGCTTTTCTGCGCGCGCACGGCGTTTCGCGGCTCGGACCTGGCGATGGTCACGGCCGAAAAGAAGGCCGATGTGGCGCTGTTTTCCGGCAATGTCGAACTGTGCGACATTACCGAGAACCTGATCTTTTCCGACCCCTATTTCGCAGCCGGGATGAACCACCATACGCCGGGTCTGGACGATGCCGTTGCCCGGCTGCGCGGCGATCTGATGCTGAAGGTCGCGGCGCAGAACCTGAAGCTGGATTTCACCGCGCGGGCGGAAACCCTGCTGCACGGCGATCTTCACAGCGGTTCGGTCATGGTTTCGGAGGGGGGCGATTACCGCGTGATCGACCCGGAATTCGCGTTTTACGGGCCGATGGGCTTCGATATCGGGATGCTGATCGCGAACTTCCTGATGGCCTTCATGTCCCAGCCCGGCCATGAAGGCACGCCGGGCGAGCGCGCCGGTTATCAGGACTGGCTTCTGGACACGACCGCCACGATCTGGACCACGTTCGAGGCCGAGTTCACGCGCCTCTGGCGGGCCGAGCGCAGCGGCATTCTGTATCAGGCGACGCTTTTCGAAGATCAGGGCCACGGGCTGGCGGCGGAACTGGCGCGGGTGCAGCGGCTGGCGGCGATCTGGCGCGATGCGCTTGGCTTTTGCGGGGTCGAAATCCACCGCCGCATCCTTGGCCTTGCCCATAACGCCGATTTCGAACGCATCGAGGACATTCCCACCCGCGCCGGATGCGAGGCGCGCGCCCTGGCGCTTGGCACCGCGACCATCCATGGCCGCGACACAATCAAGGATATGGCGGCGCTGCTGGAACTGACCCGCCGCATCGCATCGGAGGACCATCTGTGAAGATCGACGGCAAACATTTCCGCTCAATCTGGCGCGAGCCCTCCTCGGGTGAGGTGCGCATCATCGACCAACGCTGGCTGCCCCATGAATTGCGCATCGTCCCGCTGCAAAGCCGCGACGATTTCGCCGTGGCCATCCGCGACATGTGGGTGCGCGGCGCGCCGCTGATCGGGGCGACGGCGGCTTACGGGATGGCCTGGCAGATGGGGGCGGACCCCTCGGACGCGGCGCTGTCCGAAACGTGGCAGGTGCTGCACGACACCCGCCCCACCGCGATCAACCTGCGTTGGGCACTGGACGAAATGGACCGCGTTCTGCGCCCCCTGCCGCCAAGGGCCCGCGCAGAAGCCGCCTTCAGGCGCGCCGATGAAATCGCTGATGAGGATGTCGAGATCAACCGCCGCATCGGTGAAAACGGCCTTGCCCTGATCCGCGAGATCGCGGCGCAAAAACCGCCGGGCGCGCCGGTCAATATCCTGACCCATTGCAATGCCGGCTGGCCCGCCACGGTGGATTGGGGCACGGCGACCTCGCCCATATATCACGCCGCGCTCGCCGGTATTCCGGTCCATGTTTTCGTGGATGAGACCCGCCCCCGCAATCAGGGCGCGCAACTGACCGCGTGGGAACTCAACAGCGCGGGCGTGCCCCATTCGCTGATCGTGGATAATGCGGGCGGCCATCTGATGCAGCATGGCGAGGTTGATCTGGTCATCGTCGGCACGGATCGGACCACCGCGCGCGGCGATGTCTGCAACAAGATCGGCACCTATCTGAAGGCGCTTGCGGCCAAGGCGAATGGCGTGCCCTTTTATGTCGCCCTGCCCTCGCCCACGATCGACTGGACGGTAGAAGACGGCGTGGCCGAAATCCCGATCGAGGAACGCCCGGACGAGGAAGTCACCCATGTGCAGGGCCGCGACGATCAGGGGCGCATTATCAGCGTGCAGATCAGCCCGGATGGCACGCGCGGGCGCAACCCGGCCTTTGACGTGACGCCCGCCGAATTCGTCACCGGGCTGATCACCGAACGCGGTATCTGTTCGGCCAATGCGGATGCCATGGCGCAGATGTTCGGCGATCTGAAGAATGCGGCGCTTGAACGTCGGGCGAAGGATATCGCCATCGTGCAGGGGCGGCCGGGTGGATGAAGCAAAGCGATGACTGGGGCAAAGACTGGACGCCGATCACCGACAGGGATGATGCCGCGCGGATGGAACAGGAACTGAGGCGCGAACTCTCTCCCGGCCATGTCCTGCACGGCGTGACCGCTACGGCCATCGGTCGCAGGCAAGGCCGGGCCGACCGGCTGTTTCTGCTGCCGGACGGGCGCGTGGCGCAAGTGCATCTGACGTGGCAGGCGGAATCCGATCCCCGCTGGCCATCGACCGAGATCTATCCGGGCCTCGATGCGTGGCGTGGCGTGCCACCGGAGGATCGCTGAATGCCCTTGCGGGCCGGCCCGCCCCTCAGCCCGTCGCCAGAAGCGCCTCGGCCAATGTCGCGCCGGTCACAAGATGCGTGACATATCCGCCCCGGATCGCGGCCATGGTCGCGGCCAGCTTGTCCGGGCCGGGCGTGACCAGAATGCCCATCTCCAGCCCCACCAGCCGGGCCAGCCGGATACCGATCATGCGCCCGTCCATCGGGCCGGGAAGGACGCGACCATCGGCGTCGATGAAACGCCCGCAGATCACGCCCGCCGCCCCGGCCGCGCTGTAAAATGCCAGATCCTCAAGCGTGGCCAGCCCGGCCGAGACGATATGACTGTCGGGCCGGATGGTGCCGACGGAAAACAGAAGCTTGTTCAGCGTCTCGATCTCGGCCAGCTGGCGCGCGATGATCGGTTCCGTCCGCAGGGCGGCGGCCAGCATGTTGCTGCTGAGCACCGCCGGCGCGTGCAGGTTAAGGCAACGCGCCCCAAGCCGCTGCGCCAACCGGGTCGAGCACGCCTCGGCCGTGAAACCATAGGGCGTGGCCATCGAGCCGACAAGTTGCAGCACGGTCATATCGTCGATGCGGTGCTGTTCGACCGCCTCGGCCAGATCAAAGACGGTGCGCCCCCATGCCACGCCCAGATGATCGCCCGGTGTCAGCAATTCGGGCAGCCAAAGCGCGGCACCGCGCACGACGCGGGTGAACTGCTCTTCCGGCGAGGCCCCTTCGTCCGGCAGGACATAGGCCGCCGTCAGCCCGAAGCGGGCGCACAATTCGACCGCAAGGCGGTGGGTGGTGAAGGCGGGCGCGGCAAGGGTGATGCGGATCAGCCCCTTTTCGCGCGCTTCTTGCAGATAGTTGACCACGGTGGCGCGGGAAATGCCAAGTGTCTCGGCGATGTCCTTCTGGTTCAGCCCGTCATGATAATAAAGCCACGCCACTTCGGTCACGGCGTTCTCGCCGCTGATCTGCCCCATCGAGCGGCGGCGGCTGATCTGCTCTGTCGCGGGGGATTTAGTCATTTGACACACCTGTATGACATTTGTAGACATTAACAGAAACCGGGATCGGGGCAAGCCCCCAAAGCCAAAGGTGCGAAGATGATCGAAAATCGCTGGAATGAGACCGAGGCGCGGCGCTTTCAGGATGCGGCGGGCGATGACCCGGCAGCGCGCGAACTGGCGCTTCGGGTCTATTCCTCGCGGCTGATCGGGTCCGACCCCGATCTGGTCATGCACGGGGGCGGCAATACCTCGATGAAGGCGGTCGCGGTGGATGTGTTCGGCGATCAGGTAGAGGTTCTGCACGTCAAGGGCTCGGGCTGGGATCTGGAGGTGATCGAGGCCGAGGGCCTGCCCGCCGTGCGCATGGCCCCGCTGGAGCGCCTGAAGGCGCTTGATGCGCTCTCGGACGAGGCGATGGTGAACGTGCAGCGCGCCAATCTGCTGGACAGTGCCGCGCCCAACCCCTCGGTCGAGACGCTGCTGCACGCCTGGCTGCCGCCGCGTTACGTCGATCACACCCATGCCACGGCCTTTCTGACACTGGCCAATCTGCCCGAGGTGGCCGAGGCCACGCATGAGATCTTCGGCGACCGGCTGGTTCTGGTGCCCTATATCATGCCCGGCTTCGCCCTTGCGAAAGCCGCGGCCGAGGCTTACGCGAAGAACCCCGGTGCCGAGGGGCTTCTGCTGGTCAATCACGGCCATTTCACTTGGGGGGATGACGCGAAATCATCCTATGACCGGCTGATCGCCCATACCAATGAGGTCGAGGCATGGCTGGCCGCGCGCCGCCCCAAAGCCCCCGCCGCCCCCGCGCCCGAGGCCGCAACCGATCTGGCCGCGACACTGTGCGCGCTGCGCGGTGCGCTGGCATCCGCCCTGCCCGACACGGCACCCATGCCGCTTCTGGACCTGCGCCGCGATGCGGATACGCTGGCTTTTACCGCGCGGAATGATCTGGCCGATCTGGCCAGGCGCGGCGTGGCCACGCCCGATCACGTGATCCGCACCAAGGGCCACCCCCTGCTGCTGACGCGCGCCGCCCTTGCCGGGGGACCGGATGCGCTGCGCGCCGCCGTGGCGGGTTTCGCGGGTGATTACCGCGCCTATTTCGACCGCAACGCGCCCCATGCCGCCAGCCCCAAGACCATGCTGAACCCGATGCCGGGGCTGGTCTGGATCGAGGGCACGGGCATAGCGGGCGTTGGCGCGACGGCGGCGGCGGCGCGGATCGCGGGCGATATCGGCACCCAGACCGCGCGTGTCATGGCCGATGGCGAACGGATGGGCGGCTTTTACCCGATTGCCGAGGGCGACCTGTTCGATATGGAATACTGGTCGCTGGAACAGGCCAAGCTTGGCAAGGGCAAGCCGGCGCGCCTGTCGGGCCGGGTCGTGCTGATCACCGGTGGCGCGGGCGCGATCGGGCTGGCCACGGCCAGGGCATTCGCGGCCGAAGGGGCGGCAATCTTCCTTGTCGACCGTGACGCGGGGGCGCTGGATGCAGCGCTTGACCAGCTTGGCCGGGATCACGGCGCATTGGCCTGCGATATCACCCGGCCCGGCGCGCCCGAACTGGCGGTGGCGGAATGCGCGGCGCGTTTCGGGGGGCTGGACATCCTGGTCTCGAACGCGGGCGCGGCTGTGGCGGGCGAAATCGCCACCCTGCCCGATCAGGTGCTGCGCGACAGTTTCGAACTGAACTTCTTCGCGCATCAGGCTTTCGCGCAGGCCGCGACCGCCATTTTCCGCCGCCAGAACGCCGCGCGCGGGTCCGGTGATGCCGGTGCCGGGCAGATCCTGATGAATGTCAGCAAGCAGGCGGTCAATCCGGGCCGCAATTTCGGTGCTTACGGGCTGCCCAAGGCCGCCAGCTTCTTTCTGCTGCGCCAGCTTGCGCTTGAACTCGGCCGCGAGGGCATCCGCGTCAATGGCGTCAATGCCGACCGCATCCGCTCGGGCCTGCTGACGGATGAGATGATCCGCGCGCGCGCGGGCGCACGCGGGCTGACCGAGGGGGATTATATGGCCGGCAACCTTCTGGGCCGGGAGGTCGAGGCCGCCCATGTCGCGCAAGCCTTCGTGGCCCTGTCACTGGCCGCGCGCACGACCGCCCATGTGATGACCGTGGACGGCGGCAATATCGAGGCCGCGCTGCGCTGATCCTTGCCGACAGGGGGGCTTGCTGCCAAGATGTGGGCGAAGCCGGGCGAATGGGGGAATGATGGCCGCGGATGCTGACTGGATCGCCGCTGATTGGGGCACGACGAATCTTCGGCTCTGGCTTATGCGCGGCGGCGATGTGGTCGCGGCGCGTTCCTCGGATCGCGGCATGGGGGTAATGACCGGCCCGCAGGATTTCGCTGCCGAACTGGCACGGATAACCGAAAGCTGGCCCCCCCTGCCCGTCATCGCCTGCGGCATGGTCGGCGCGCGTCAGGGCTGGATCGAGGTTCCCTACCGCCAGGCCCCCTGCCCCGCCCTGCCCGAACTGACGCCCGTGCCCGGTGATCCCGGCGGCAGGCCGGTCCTGATCGCGGGCGGCGTCATGCAGCCCGACCCCCCCGATGTGATGCGCGGCGAGGAAACCCAGATCGCCGGCGTTCTGGCGGCACGACCCGATTTCGACGGCGTGATCTGCCTGCCGGGCACGCATACGAAATGGGCGCGCATTTCGGCCGGTGAGACCTGCCACTTCCAGACCACCATGACCGGAGAGCTTTTCGCCCTCATCAGCCGCCAATCCGTCCTTCGCCACTCGATGACCGGGGATGCCCCCGACCCCGCCAACCCCGGCTTCACGCAGGCGCTGGCGACCGCGCTCAGCCAGCCGCATCAGGGCTGGGCGCGGCTTTTCAGGCTGCGCGCGGCGGGTCTGGTGGGCGGGGCCGGGCCGATGGGCACGGATGCGGGCGGCGCGGATGCCGCGCTTTCGGGCCTGCTTCTGGGGCTGGATCTGGGGGCCGCGCGCCCCTATTGGCTGGGCCAGCAGGTGCTGATCATCGGCAGCCCGCGCCTTTCTGCGCTTTACGCGGCGGCCTTGCACCAGCAAGGCGCAGAACCCGTCATCGGGGACGCCGACACCGCCACCCGCGCCGGGCTTCATGCCGCATGGCGCCGCTATGAAGGTTTGTCATGACACGCCCCGTTATCGCCATCTTGCGCGGCATCACCCCGCCCGAGGCCCTGCCCGTCGCCGAGGCCCTGATCGGGACAGGCATCACCATGATCGAGGTGCCGCTGAACTCGCCCGATGCCATGACCAGCATCACCCGGATGATCGCCGCGCTTGGTGATCGGGCCGAAATCGGCGCGGGCACGGTGCTGCGCGTCGAAGAGGTCGCCGGACTGGCGCGGATCGGCGCGCGGCTTGCGGTCTCGCCCAATTGCGACCCGGCAGTGATCCGCGCCACCCGCGCAGCGGATATGAAAAGCTATCCCGGCGTCATGACCCCGACCGAGGCGCTGGCGGCACTGGATGCCGGGGCCACGGGGCTGAAGCTGTTCCCCGGTGAGCTGATCGGCCCCGCCGGGCTGAAGGCCATGCGCGCCATCCTGCCCCCCGGCACGGCCTGTTTCGCGGTCGGGGGCGTCACTTCGGCGACGCTGCCCGACTGGCTGGCGGCGGGGGTTTCGGGGATCGGTGTCGGCTCGGGCCTTTACCGGCCCGGCGATGCCCCCGAAACCGTGGCCACGCGCGCCGCCGATCTGGTCCGGCTATGGGATGAAAGCGCAGGCTGAGGGACACCCCCTGCCGGATAAAAGCCGGGGGTTCAAGCTTTCTGGCAAGGCAGAATGCTGGCCGGGTTTCAGCCCTGCGGGCTCATGGCCTTGCGCTGGCGGTTGCGTTCCAGCCCCAACTGCCGCTCTCGCCAGATGATCAGCACGCCCGCCAGGATCACCAGCGATGCGCCCGCCAGCATGACGGGGGTGGCCGCCTCATCGAAGATGAACCAGCCGATCGCCACCGAAAGGATCATCGAGACATATTCGAAGGGCGCGATCAGCGATGCCTCGCCGTGGCGGTAGGCCGAGGTCAGAAAGATCTGCCCGATCCCGCCCAGAAGCCCCATCACCACCAGAAGCGCCAGCGTGCCCGTATCGGGCAGCACCCAGCCGAAGGGCAAGGTCATCAGGCCAAGCACGGATGATGTGACCGAGAACCAGAACACGATGGCCGCCGTCTGCTCCTGCTGGACCATTCGGCGCACGAAAATCTGCGCCAGCGCCGCGCAGGCCGCCCCCGCAAGCGCCACCACGGCACCAAGCGCACGGGCAAGATCGGGCTGCCCTTTCGTGCCAAGACCGATCTGCGGCGACAGCACGATCAGCACGCCCGCCAGCCCCAGCCCGACCATTGACAGCCGGAACAGGCGCACATCCTCGCCCAGAAACATCGCCGCAAAGACCACCACGAGCAAGGGCGAGGCATAGCCGATGGCGATGACCTCGGGGAAGGGTAGCAGCGCCAGCGCCCAGAAGCCAAGCGCCATGGCTGTCGTTCCGATCATGCCGCGATAGAAATGCTCGATCGGGCGATGGGTGCGCAGGCCTGTGCGCAATTCCCGCCGCCATGCCAACCACAGCAGAATCACCGGGATGGCGAAGAAGGAACGGAAGAACACCTGCTCGCCCGGTGGCACGCCGAAGGCCCCTTCCGAGGTTTTCTTGACGATGGCCGCCATGAGCGTAAATACAAAAACACTAAGGCATTTCAACAAGATGCCACGAATCGGGCTGTCCATGGCTGCGCTTTCTTCGCCGAAACCCGCATGCGCCGGTCATCGGATACATGTATCACGGGCCATGATACGCCAGCCCGGTCGCAAGGCAAGCAAATGTCGCCCCTGCCCCGTGACGACACCCTTGCGCCAAGCGATTTATCGATAAAATGGTTCCCATTTCGTTCTTGCCCGCTATGCTGCGCCTATGAATAATGACTTGTGGTTCCTGCCCGGCCCGCCCGATGATGACACCCCGCCGCTGCCGCGCGCGGATCGGCACGCTCTGGTCGATCCGGCTGACTGGACGCGCGCGCAAGCTGCCCTGCCCCTCAAGCTGGCCGCAGCGGCGCAGGCGCTTGGGGCGCTGGATGCCGTGCTGATGGATGATCCGGGGATGATCCGGCGGCTGGCGATAACCGAGGTCGGGGCGATGCTTTGGGCCGCAGGAACGCCGCTGCCGCGCGAGGAAATCGGGCGTGACCTGATGGCTGGCCGGGCCAGTTCCGACAGGCAGATCATGGCCAAGGCACGTTGGGCCCTGCGCCGGCTGGAGGGGCAATCCGATCCCGCCGATCTGCGCGGCTTTCTGGGCCTGCACCGCGTGGGCGATGCGGCGGGCACCCCACGCAGCACAGGCGCGGAGTTCGATGCGGCGGCGCGGGATTTCCGGGCGCTCATCGCGGATGACGCATTGCACCCCATGACGCGGGCGGCGATGGCGCTGATGGCATGGCCCTTGGCGGGGCTTTCCCCGGATGAGGATCTGGCCGAATGCGCCTGTTTCGCGGCACGTATCGCGGCTTCCGCATTGGACAACCTGCCCTTCGCCCCCTTGGGCGATGCCGGCCGGCGCATCTGGCGCAGCGCAGGCGGCACACCCGAGGCACTGCTTGCGGCGTGGCTTGATGCCCTGCGCGATGGTGCCCGCCACGCCCGGGCCGAGGTCGCCCGGCTGGACGACTGGGCAGCCCGTGCCCGCGATGCGACCACATCGATCAAGGGCAGCGCCCCTGCCCGCGTGATCGCGGCGCTGCGCGCAACGCCCTTGATGACGACGGAAATGGTCGCCCAGGAAATCACCGCCTCGCGCGATACGGCCGAGCGTGTGCTGGCGCGGCTGCTGTCCATGGGGCTGATCACCGAGATCACCGGAACCCGCCGTTTCCGGCTGTGGTCCGCGCCATGATGATCCGCCAACGCCGTGAAGTTGACGGCTGTCAACCGGAAGCCCCCGCGCCCTGGCAGCACGTTGCCACCTGTCAACTTACACCGCCCGCGTGTTTTCGGCCCTGAGAAGCGCCATCACCATCGGGCCGGGCGAAAAGCCATTGCCTGCGGCCTTTTCGGTCAGGGCACGCAAATAGCCGCCGGGACGCATGATCTCACCCGAGCGTTGCAGGATGCAGGCCAGTGTCACCGCCGCGTTGATATCACCCATGTGGCGGCGCGCCTCGGCCCAGGCATCGGGGCTGACCCCCAGCATTGGACGCACGAAATCTGCCACCGCGACCAGATCGCGCCATGAGCGAAGACCACCGGGCGCATAATCGCGGATATCAGGCACGGCCTTCAGGACCAGAGCCAAGGGAATCGACGGCTCATCCTTTGGGGCGATGCGTTCCGAAACCACGCCCGCCGCTTTTGCCTTTTCTTGGCAAAGTTCAATATCATAAGGGTATGGGTTTGAATTCTGATAGTGGCGCTCATTTTCGATGTCATTGCCGCTCATTTCTTCTGTTTCCAGACGCAATACCTGACGGATATCCCCAAGCATGGCTTCTGATTCAGTGCCCAGTTCGCGCAAATCATCCGCATCGAGCCGCCGCCTGATCCGGCGCTGAAGCGCGCGAAGTTGCGTCTCATGCCCCGCAACGTCATGGCCAGCATCCCAAAGCCAGGCCAGAAGCTTCGCCGCGTCGCGCAGGCGGATGATCACGGCCTCGCGCAGCCGGCGCAGGCTCAGCGCTTCGGCACGGGCGGCGCGGGCCAGTTCGGCGATCTCGGCGCTGCGTACGAGAAGGGGGCGCAGATCAAAGCCGAACACCCGGTCAAGCGCACCGCCCATGTCACGCGTGGCATAGCGCTTGCCGTTGGGACTGTCGCGACGCGCAATCAGGCCGGCCTGCACAAGCGCCGCAATATGACGGCGCAGCGTGCTTTCAGCCATGCCGTGCACACGCTCGGACAGGGCGATATTCGAGGGGAAGACGATCAGCCCGTCATCATCGGCCAGTTCCTTGCCGGGATGAAAGGACAAAAGCCCGGAAAGCACCGCCAGGTCGCGGTCGCTGACACCGTAAGCCAGCCGCGCCGCCGTCAGATCGCGCAGAAGCGCCCATTTGTCGGGCGCGGTGTCCGGGGCAGGGGCCTCGGCCAGGGCCTGGCTTGCTAGCAGGCCAGCCGTCACCGGCCGCCGCCCGAAAGGCGTCGTGGAAATATGTCTCATGTGATGATCGCAGGGCAAAAACCTTCGTTCGCCCACAAGGACGGTGTTGACAGATGTCAACAATTGCCGCTATCTTCGAGGTGCTAGATCGAGAAACGGCCCTTCGGGATGTATGTCCTGGGGGGCTTTTCTTTGGTCGCTTGCCTTATGCCTCCTGTGTTGCTGCGTGGGTGTCGTAACCTGTCGCTACCGGTTCTTGCCAAGCCAGTCGCGGTGAATATCCTTCATGTGATCGATCAGCCAATCAGCGAAGGCGCGACCCTCGCCGGTTAGCTCAATCACTGTTTTTCCTTTTGATTTCCGTGCCTGCCCGATCCGGGCACCATCCGCCCCGGTCAGGGCGCGCGGCGCGGGTTGCGCGGATTTCGGAAGCTGCAAGGCGGCCAGAACGGCCTCGAACCGGGTGTCAGAGCGCGGGCCGACGGCGGCGGCGATCAGCGCTTCGGGCGGTTGGCCCTGCGCCAGCCGCGCCAGCACCAGCCAGCGGTCGCGCCCCGCCGAGGGGGCCGAGCCGATGGCCCGGATCACCGGTGCCGGCAGCGCATCCGTTACCGTCAGCATGCGCGAAATCACCGTCTTGTCGATTGACAGCGCCTCGCAGATCACCTTGCGGTCGAAGCCCATATCGACCATCTGCGCGGCGAAACTCGCCTTCTCGATGAAGCTGAGATCCTTGCGTGCCGAATTTTCCTGCCCCTGCGCAACGATCAGTTCCTGATCGCTGAGCTGGCGCAGCATCGCCTTCACCGGCAGGTTCAGCGCGCGCAGGGCGGCGACGCGCCTGCGGCCATAGACGACCTCGTAACGGGTGTCATCGCCGGGGCTGCGGCGCAGAAGCACCGGCACCTGCTGGCCATAATCCCGGATCGAACGGGTCAGTTCGGCCAGCCCGTCCGGGTCCTCGTCCAGCCGGTCCTTCAGGCCCGCATCATCGATCAGATCCGCCGGAACATCGATAATGGCGCGGTTGCGCAGATCATTGATGGATTTCGAAACCGCGCCGATCGCGCCGCGTTCATAGCGCGGCGGCGGCGTGGGTTCGGGGCCGGGGGCAGGGGCCTCCATCAGCCCTTTGAGAAGATCCTTGCGCGCCATCAGCCTGCCTCCTTCCGGCCCCATGCCGCCTGAATCAGCCCCTCGATCTCGCCATTGACCGCGTTCAGGCTTTCCATCGCGCGTTCATAGGTGGCGCGGTTGAAGGCTGATTTCTCGACCTCGTAAAGCGTCTGCTTGGTGATGCCGGCGTCTGATATCGCGGTGGATTTCACGACCGGATGGTTCAGCACATAGTCCCCGAACATGGATCGCATGAAGCTGACCATCTGGTTTTGCGGCCCGTCGCCCGGCTCATAGCGGGTGACGACATAGCGCATCCAGTCGTAATCCATATCGCCCCCGGCCTCGGCCACCACGCCAAGCAGGTTCGATGTCATCAGCAGAAACTGGCACATCGACATGACATCAAGCATCTGCGGATGCACCGTGACCAGAATTGCCGTCGCCGCCGACAGGGCGGACATGGTAAGGAAACCAAGCTGCGGCGGGCAGTCGATCACCACCACGTCGTAATCGGCCTCGACCTCGGCCAAGGCATCGCCGACGCGGGTGAAGAAGAACTTGCCAGAGCGTTCGACGATGGCGCGGGGCGTGTCGTGCTCGAACTCCATCAGTTCCAGATTACCGGGGATCAGATCGAGATTGGTGAAATAGGTTTTCTGGATCACGTCGCGCAACGGCACTGGGTCGTCATAGCGAATCGCATCGTAAAGCGTGCCGCCATCGTTCAGGTCGAATTCGGGCTGCACCCCATGCAGCGCGGACAGGCTGGCTTGCGGATCAAGGTCGATGGCCAGAACCCGGTAGCCGTCAAGCGCCAGCTTCTGCGCCAGATGAACCGCCGTGGTCGTCTTGCCCGAGCCACCCTTGAAATTGATTACCGTGATCACCTGAAGATGATCGCCCGCGCGCCGGCCGGGAAGGTAGGTTCCGGGCGATTTCGCCCCTTTTTCAAGCATTTGGCGCAGCGCCTGAATATCCGCCGGGGTATAGTAGCGCCGCCCGCCCGCGCGGGTTTCGGGTTCTGGTCCGCGGCCTTCCAGGTGCAGCTTGCGCAGATAGGCATCCTTCACGCCCAGAAGCTCGGCCACCTCTCCGCTGGTGAATTTCCGCAATTGTCGCTTTGCATCCGGCGGGAAAAGCTGCGCGCGATGCGCCTGAAGCCGCGCTGAAAGCGCCTGCGCATGATCGCCCACCAGCTTGTCGATGCGAGTCTTCTGCCGCATTCTGCCCCTCGATAGCCTGCGGCCTCATGCGTTCGTTACGCTTTTGACCGTCTTATTCTGCCCATAGCGTATATAAATGCCGGGAGAATCCGATTCTCGCAAGCATTTTCATCTCTGACCGCTATATCTTGGCATTCGGATCGGATGAGACACTAGAGATCAGGCAAAAGGATTTTCGATCTTGCAGCCCGTGGGGGCGAAATCGGCGACATTCCGGGTCACGACGGTCGCATCATGACGCAACGCCGTAGCTGCGATCAGCAGATCCGCGCCACCA
The DNA here is from genome assembly GCA_030538515.1 of Paracoccus sp. (in: a-proteobacteria). Taxonomy (GTDB): domain Bacteria; phylum Pseudomonadota; class Alphaproteobacteria; order Rhodobacterales; family Rhodobacteraceae; genus Paracoccus. The sequence goes on along the minus strand of JAUNTV010000004.1, from coordinate 4,712 downwards.
TGGCCAAGCGTCGCGGAAAGCTGCCCCCAGATCCGTGCGGCCTGCGCATCGACAACAAGCAGGCGGTCGCTGAAAAGCTGCACGGTGCGGTGAAGCCAGTCGCGCAGGTCGCGCGCGAATGCGGGGTCCAACCGGTCCTGCCGGGCAATGCCGCGTTCGATCTCGCCCAGGGTGATGACTGACAGGTAAAGCGCGCTGTCATCCTGACGATGCAGCCAGTCCGCGACTTCGGGCGCGCGTTCGGGCCTGCGCAGCGCCGAGATGACGTTCGTATCCAGAATCAGCATTCAGAAAGCGACATCGCGGGCATGGGCCAAAGCGCGCGTCTCGGGCAGGGTGCCGCGCGGCTGCGCCAGCAAATGCTGCGCGAAACTGCCGCGATTGCCGCGCGCCTCGGCCAGAATACGGGCGTAATCCTGGGCCGAAAGCACCACGACAGCGGGCTTGCCGCGCCGGCTGACCTGCTGCGGCTCACCCGCAAGGGCGGCGTCGACCACAGCGGAAAAGCGGTTCTTGGCGTCCTGAAGGTTCCACATGACAACACCCGTCTGGCTAGATATCTGTCTAGCTAGATAGCGCCGTAAGCCCCGCATTTCAATCCCCCAGCAGATCGGCGGCGGGGTTTTCGGCCAGATCGATATCGGCGTAATAGCGCTGCGCCTGCGCGGCGGATCGGTGCAGCGAAAGCCGCATCGCCGCCGCAAGGGGGGCACCGTCACGCGCCGCCTGCGTCAGAAACCCCGATCGCAGCCCATGGGCCGATGCGAATTCGGGCGGGTAGCCCGCCAGTTCCAGCCGGTGACGGATGATCCCCGCGATCCCGTCCGGGCCAAGGCGGCGCGCCTGCACCCGGTCGGACAGGCTGATGGCGCGAAACAGCGCACCCTCGGTCAGCCCGGCCAGAGCGATCCAGCCCGTCACCGCGCGCGCCGCGCGGCCTTTCAGCGGCAGGCGCGGCGCCTTTTCGGGGCCGGTGGTCTTGCTGCGCAGAAGGCGGATGCGGATCAACCCCCCTTCGGCCATCTCGCGGCGGTCGATATCATCGATATTCAGCGCCGCGATTTCCGACCGCCGCCGCCCGCCCGAGGCCCAGCCAAGCATCAGAACCGCCCGGTCACGCAAGCCCCGGTGGCTGTCATCGCAGCTTGCCAGCATCGCCTCCAGCACTTCGCGGGTGATCGGATGGGCGGATTTGGGTGCGTCGGGCCGGGCGGCGGCGCGGCGCGCCAGGCCGCGCGCCTGGCGGATCAGCGGGGCTTCGAAAGGCGAGATCAGGTTGCGCATCCGGTGAAAGGCCCGCCAGGAAGCCACGCGCCGGTCCAGCGTTGCCGGCGCGGGGCAGGCAAGGCTTCGCCGCAGGCCCGCCGCGATCATCATCACCGCCACATCACGCGCCGGGCCGGGCCGGTCATGCAGATCGGCCGAGTGATCCAGAATGAAGCGCAGCGCCACCGGCTCGGCCTCGGGCCATGCCAGCGGGCTGCCGAAAGCGATCTCTTTCCACCGGCTGATATAGATGAGGTCGCGCTCCCACGCGCGCATCGTATTGGCGGGCGTTCCGCGGCGATAAAGCTCCGACAGGGCAGCCGCCTCATCCCCGGACAGTGAGGGCGGCAGCGGCAGGGCGGGGGTTCTGGCGGCATCCATGGCCGCAAGAATGGCGTGGATCTGCGCCGAAGCCAATAGCCTTGATAACTGCACATTATCGGGGATAATAGATCAGAGCATGAAAAGATCATGTGCTCCGCGTTTTTGGTTGTTATTGCGGTTATGGTGAACAAGGCCCGGCAATAGAAGCATCTTGCAATCGCCACCCGTCGCCCCGGCAGCCGCCGCGCAGGCAATACCCCTTGCCCAACGGGTGAAATCGCGCTTTGCCAGTAACAGCCCGCCCGAAACAGGAGACCCCGATGCCCACCCATCCGCTCCGTATGGATATCACGCCCGAGGTGCTGCCCTTCTTCGACAAGGCAACCAACACCATCAGCTATATCGTCAGGGACCCCGCCTCGGATGCCTGCGCGGTCATCGATTCCGTGATGGATATCGACTATGCCGCCGGGCGCATCACCCATGACCATGCCGACAGGATCATTGCAGAAATCCGGGCGCGGGGGCTGGCGCTGGAATGGATCATCGAAACCCATGTCCATGCCGACCACCTGTCGGCCGCGCCCTATTTGCAGCAGCATCTTGGCGGCAGGATCGGGATCGGCGCGCATATCCTGACCGTACAGGAAACCTTCGGAAAGATCTTCAACGAAGGGACCGAGTTCCAGCGCGACGGCTCGCAATTCGACCGCCTGTTCGATGACGGCGACGGCTATATGATCGGCACCATGCCCGCCTTCGCCATCCATACGCCCGGCCACACGCCCGCCTGCATGGTCCATGTCATCGGCAATGCCGCATTCGTGGGCGATACGCTGTTCATGCCCGACGGCGGCTCGGCGCGGGCGGATTTTCCGGGCGGGGATGCGGGCGTGCTTTACGATTCCATCCAGAAGGTGCTGGCCCTGCCTGATGAAATGCGGCTGTTCATGTGCCATGATTACGGCCCCAATGGCCGCGCCATTCAGTGGGAGACCACGGTGCGCGACGAAAAGGCCCATAATATCCACGTCGGCGGCGGCAAATCGCGTGAGGAGTTCGTCCGCTTTCGGACCGAGCGTGACGCGACCCTTGCCGTGCCGCGCCTGATCCTGCCCTCATTGCAGGTGAACATGCGCGCGGGCGAGGTGCCCCGCGACAAGGATGGCCTTCCGATGCTGAAAGTGCCGGTAAACAGGCTTTAGGGGCGCGTTTCATGACCGCGCCCGATACCCGCCTTGACCGGCTGCGCCGCCATGTCCCGATCCTCGACTGGGGGCGGCGCTACGGCCGTGCCGAGCTGACAAGCGACCTGGCCGCGGCGGTGATCGTGACGATCATGCTGATCCCGCAATCGCTTGCCTATGCGCTTCTGGCCGGATTGCCGCCCGAGGCCGGGATCTACGCCTCGATCGCGCCAATCCTTGTCTACGCCCTTTTCGGCACCAGCCGGGCGCTGGCGGTCGGGCCGGTCGCGGTGGTATCCTTGATGACGGCGGCAGCGGTGGGGCAGGTGGCGCAGCAGGGAACGGCGGGCTATGCGGTCGCCGCCCTGACGCTTGCCTTTCTGTCGGGCGGTTTCCTGCTGATCATGGGGGCGCTGCGGCTTGGCTTCATCGCCAATTTCCTGAGCCATCCGGTGATCGCGGGGTTCATCACGGCATCGGGCATCCTGATTGCCACCAGCCAGATCGGCCATGTTCTGGGCGTCCAGACCGGCGGGCGGACCCTGCCCGAGATGCTGGCCGGCCTGATCCGCCAGCCTGACGCGATCAACCCGGTGACGGCGCTGATCGGGCTTTCGGTCATCGGCTTTCTGATCTGGGCGCGGCGCGGGCTGCGCCCGCTTCTGGCGCGTCTTGGCCTGCCGGCGCTGACTGGCGATATTCTGGCCAAAGCCGGGCCCGTTGCCGCCGTCATCATCACGACATTGGCGGTCTGGCTGGGTGATCTGGGCGCACGCGGGGTCGCGGTGGTGGGCACCGTCCCCCAAGGGCTGCCGCCCCTGACATGGCCGGGCCTGTCGCCCGATCTCGTCCGGGCGCTCATGCTGCCCGCGATCCTGATCTCGATCATCGGCTTTGTGGAAAGCATCTCGGTCGCGCAGACGCTGGCGGCCAAGAAGCGCCAGCGCATCGACCCCGATCAGGAGTTGATCGGCCTGGGCGCGGCCAATCTGGGCGCGGCCTTTACCGGCGGCTATCCGGTGACGGGCGGGTTTGCGCGCTCGGTCGTGAATTTCGATGCGGGTGCCGCCACGCCCGCCGCAGGGGCTTTCACCGCCATGGGCCTTGCCCTTGCCGCCCTTGCCTTCACGCCGCTGCTGCATGATCTGCCCAAGGCGACGCTGGCGGCGACGATCATCGTTGCGGTGCTGAGCCTTGTCGATCTGTCGATCCTGCGCAAGACATGGCGCTATTCGCGGCCCGATTTCAGCGCGGTCGCCGCCACCATCCTTGCCACATTGCTGATCGGGGTCGAGGCAGGCATCGCCTGCGGCGTTGCCCTTTCGCTGCTTCTGCATCTCTACAAGACCTCACGCCCGCATGTGGCCGAGGTGGGCCTTGTCCCCGGCACCCAGCATTTCCGCAATATCCACCGCCACGCGGTCCAGACCGATCCCGCCCTGCTGACGCTTCGGGTCGATGAAAGCCTTTACTTCATCAATGCCCGCTTTCTGGAGGATCTGATCCAGCGCCGCGTGACCGAGGGCTGCGCGATCCGCAATGTGGTGCTGCTGTTCTCTGCCGTGAATGCGGTTGATTATTCAGCGCTGGAAAGCCTGGAGGCGATCAACCACCGGCTGAAGGATATGGGCGTGGGGCTGCATCTGTCCGAGGTCAAGGGCCCGGTCATGGACGGCCTTGCCCGGTCTGATTTTCTGGATCAGTTGAACGGGCGCGTCTTTCTGTCGCAATTCGACGCATGGCAAGGCCTGTCGGCGCGGGGCCGGCCCTGACCCCCGATCCGGGCCACCGGAACCTTCAGCGGCAGCACCCAGTCATTGCGGCGAAGCGGGTGGTTCTCGGCCCGGACCAGATCGGTGTCGGGGTCGATGAACTGCTGATAGGGTCGGCCGTTCAGCGATTTCCAGATATCGGCGCGAATCTCGACATCCGGGT
>JAUNTV010000257.1 GCA_030538515.1 Paracoccus sp. (in: a-proteobacteria) | reverse complement strand
ATGCTGCGCGCACGCGGCATCAGCAGCGTGAATGCCGATATCCTGTTCGGGCTGCCGTATCAGGATCAGGCGCGGATAGCGGATTCGGTTCAGCAATTGCTGGCGCTGTCGCCGGATCGCGTGGCGCTTTACGGCTATGCGCATGTGCCCTGGATGGCGCGGCGGCAGGTGATGATCCCGGCGCAGGCGCTGCCCTCGCCCGAGGCGCGGCTGGCGCTGTTCAACTGCGCGCGCGACCTGTTTCTGGCCGATGGCTATGCGGAAATCGGCATCGACCATTTCGCGCGGCCCGGCGACGGGCTGGCGCTTGCACAAAAGGCCGGGCGGATGCGGCGGAATTTTCAGGGCTATACCGATGATCAGGCCGGGGTGCTGATCGGGATCGGGGCCTCGTCCATTTCGCATTATCCGCAAGGGATCGCCCAGAACGCACCAGCCACCGGGGCGCATGTGAAGGCGATCCGGGCGGGGCGGTTTTCGGTCTCGCGCGGGCATGCGTTCAGCGCGGAAGATCTGTGGCGCGCCCGCATGATCGAGGCGCTGATGTGCGATTTCCGCATCGATGCCGCCGAGATGCAGCAGCGTTTCGGCTTTGACCGGGCGGGGCTGGCGGCGCTGTTTGCCCCGATTGCCGCGCGTTTTGGCGATATGGTGCATCTTGCGCCGGATGGGTCGCTGCTGATCCCGGACCATGCGCGCGCGCTGACCCGGATGGTGGCGCATATGCTGGACGCCTATGATATGGCGACGAGCGGGCATTCCTCGGCCATCTGAGGAATGCCGGTCATAGCCTTGTTCTGAAATGGATTTTCACGCCTGACCGATAGCGGTCCGGGCATCAACCGGTCGTTCAGGGGCGCAGGCCGTTCCCGTGGCCGCGCGGGCAGCCCGCCCGGCGCGACGGCTGGCGCAGCCTATTGGCCAAGCGGCACGGGCTGGCTGTCGCCATTACCGGGCATCATCGCGGGATCGGCGGCGGCAAGCGCGATGATCTTGCGCAGATCGTCATCCTTGGACAGATCGGCGAAAGCATAACGCCCGGTCAGGTTATCCGGCGAGAGTTCCAGATTTTTCACCACCTGCGCGCCCGGTGCCGCAGGCCCATAGGTGCGCCCGTTCACCGCGAAATAGACCGCGCCGGAATTGCCCGCGCGCAGCACTGGCGGGGCTTCCAGCTTGGGCATGGCGAAGCGCTCGCCCGCGTCCATGGTCTTTTCAAGAAGCACCGTCCCGTCCGAGGATGTCACCCGCACCCATGCCGGCCGGACGGCCAGAATCTCAAGCTCGGGCGCGTCGGGGGCGACGGTGCGCACGGCCATCTGCTCGGCCGGAAGCTGCGGCCCGTAATCGGTGGCATCCGCCATGGCGCGGCTGCCGCCCAATACCGCTTCGGTCACAGACTGCCCGGTGTTCGATGTGCCAGCGCCCGTCCCCGTCCCCGTCAGCGCGGCCAGTTCCGCCGGGCTGGGCAATTCGGGATCGATCGAGGCAATCGGCCCATCCCGCGCGGTTAAGACAGGAAGTTCAAGCACCTGGGGCCGATAAATGCGATCCACCCCTTCCGGCTGCGGCAGGTTCAGCGCAAGATCGCCGATTTCTTCCGTGCCGGGTTGGGCCGCGCCTTCAACCGGATCAAGCGAGGCGATGATACCGGGGGATTGATCGCCATGCGTCAGATTGACCTTCTGCACTTCCTGCAGGACCGACCAGCCACCATAGCCAAGCCCGGCGACAAGCGCGATCAGCACCATGACCGATCCAATCGCCTTCGGCTCGACCGAGGACCAGAAAGGCTCGGGCTGCGGGATGAACAGGGCACGCGGATTGGCCAAAGCCTCAACCGGGTCCGAGGGGCGGCGCTGCGGCTTGGGGCCAGAGGCCACGGGCGACATGCCATGCGGCGGCTTGAACCCCGATTCGGCGCAGAAACGCTGAAAGACCTCATCCGGGTCCATCTTCAGATAGCGCGCGTAGGAACGCACATAGCCCGAGATGAAGCTTGGCGCATCAAAGGCAGAGATATCGCAATTCTCGATGGCGGCGATATAGCCGGCACGGATGCGCAATTCGCGCTGCACATCAAGAAGCGACTTGCCCATGGTCGCCCTTTCGCCCCGCATCAGATCGCCGAGGCGCGTTTCGAAATCACCGATGGCGGAACCAGCCTGTTCCGCGTCATCACGCTGAGGCGCAGCCTTTACCGGCAGCCTGATCATAACGCCTGTCCTATATTTCCTGCCCGTCGCAAGCCACGAATCGCAGCATTGCAGAATTTTATTAAGGCAAGGTTATCACAGTGGCGAGAGGGGATCATCCCCGATCACAGCTTACGCGACAGCAACCGCGCGATTCAGCTCACATTGTGACCAGAGTGCGTCCATCGCACGCACCAGCCCCTCGATCTGGTCGGGGCTGTGAACGGGCGAGGGCGTGAAGCGCAGCCTTTCGGTTCCGCGCGGCACGGTCGGGAAGTTGATCGGCTGCACATAGATGCCGAAATCACGCAGCAGCATATCCGACAAAGCCTTGCAATGGACGGGGTGGCCGACATGGACAGGCACGATATGGCTGCCATGATCGATGATCGGCATGCCCATGCCCTTCAGGCGCATCTTCAGGATTTTCGCGTGCAATTGCTGGGCATCGCGCAGCTTCTGGCCCTCATCGGTCTTGAGAAAGGCGATCGAGGCCGCCGCCCCCGCCGCGACCGCGGGCGGCAGCGATGTGGTGAAGATGAAGCCCGGCGCATAAGACCGGATCGCATCCATCATCTTCGTGCTGCCCGCGATATAGCCGCCGAACACGCCAAAGGCCTTGCCAAGCGTGCCGTTGAAGATATCGATCCGGTCCAGCAGCCCGTCGCGTTCCGCGACACCGCCGCCGCGCGGGCCATACATGCCGACGGCATGGACCTCATCGAGATAGGTCAGCGCGCTGAATTCATCGGCCAGATCGCAGATCGCCCCGATCGGCCCGAAATCGCCATCCATGGAATAGATCGATTCGAAGGCGATCAGCTTGGGCGCGGCGGGGTCGTCGCCCTCCAGCAATTCGCGCAGATGCGCCAGATCATTGTGGCGGAAGATGCGCTTGGCACCGTCGAACCGCTTGATGCCTTCGATCATCGAGGCATGGTTCAGCGCATCCGAATAGATGATCAGCCCCGGAAACAGCTTGCGCAGCGTCGAAAGCGTGGCGTCATTGGCCGTATAGGCGCTGGAAAAGACCAGAGCGGCGGGCTTGCCATGCAGATCGGCAAGCTCTGCCTCAAGCCGCTTGTGATAGACGGTGGTGCCCGAAATATTGCGCGTGCCACCCGAACCGGCACCGGTCGCATCCAGCGCCTCGTGCATGGCCGACAGCACTACCGGATGCTGGCCCATGCCAAGATAATCATTGCCGCACCAGACGGTGATGTCCTGTTCGGAGCCATCGGGGCGGGTCCAGACCGCATGCGGATAGGCGCCCTTGCGGCGCTCGATATCGATGAAGGTGCGGTAGCGGCCTTCGTCATGCAGCTTGCCAATCGCCTGATCGAGAGCGGCGTCATAATCCATCGCGGGGCCCCTTGCCTTGCTTGCTGGCTGCGATCATGTCAGATCATCATGTCTGCGACATTGATAAGGGTCAAAGCCCCGAAGTTACAGTGCAAACTTCCCGCTTTATCGTGATAAATCCACGGGTTAATCCCAAGCAAAAGAGTCAGGAACCATGGCCGACGCCAAACTCGACGCTATCCTCGACCGCCTCGATACCGGTCTGCCCGCAGCCCTTGAGCGCCTGATGGGCTTTCTGCGCATCCCCTCGATCTCGACCGATCCGGCGCATGAGGGCGATGTGCGCGCCGCCGCCGTCTGGCTGCGCGACGAGCTTCGCAGCCTTGGCTTCACCGCCGATCTGCGCGAGACGGCGGGCCATCCGATGGTTCTGGCATCCACCCCGCAAGGCACTGAAAGAACGCTTCTTTTTTACGGACATTACGATGTTCAGCCGGTCGATCCGCTGGCATTGTGGAACCGCCCGCCCTTCGATCCCGCGCTTGAGGATACGCCCGAAGGCCGCGTGATCCGGGGGCGCGGCGCGTCCGACGACAAGGGCCAGCTGATGACCTTCGTGGAAGCCTGCCGCGCCTGGAAAGAGGTTCACGGCACCCTGCCCGCAGGGCTGACGCTGCTGTTCGAAGGCGAGGAGGAATCCGGCTCTCCCTCGCTCATTCCCTTTCTGGAGGCTAACCGTGACCAGTTGTCGCAGTCGCTGGCCCTGATCTGCGACACCGGGCTTTCGGCGGATGGCCGGCCCGCGATCTCCAGCCAGTTGCGCGGGCTGGTGGGCGAGGAAATCATCGTCC
>JAUNTV010000256.1 GCA_030538515.1 Paracoccus sp. (in: a-proteobacteria) | reverse complement strand
TATTGCGCAGATCATGGCTGATCTTGGCCACCGCCTGCCCCAGCCCGGCCAGCCGTTCACGCTGCTTGAGCGATTGCGTCACCGTGGTCTGCATCGAGGCAAGCGCCGTCTCGGCCGCGCGCAATTCGCTGATGCGGGCATCGGGGGTGATGATCAGGCGCGGATCGTCGGGGGCCTCGGCATAGCGGGCCATATGGCTGATCACGCGCCGGATCGGCTTCAGGATCAGGCGCTGCGCGGCAAGGTTCAGAAGCGCCGCCGTCAGCGCGATCAGCACCGCCGAGGTGATCAGCACCTGAAAGCCGTATTCGCGCATCGCCTCGCGCAGCGGGCCGGTGGGCAGCGTGATCTCGATCAGCTGGCCGGCATGATTGACCGGGGCGCCGATGACGCGGATGACCTCATCCTTGGGGTCAAAGACCTGCCTGATCCCGTCGACCGCCGCCGTCAGTTCAGAGATATTGCGCAGATCATAGGTGGCCACGATCGGGCCGGGCAGCGGCGAGGAAAGCACAAGCTGGCGCACCTCGTCGCGGCGCAGGACCACGTTATAGACGCCGGCATTTGCCAGAAGCTCTGATTCCAGCTCGGCGGCGATGTTTTCGCTTTCATCCGTCGCCAGCAGCGACAGCGACGCGATCTGCGCCTTGTCGAGCTGCGTTTGCAGATAATCCAGCCGATAGCCCGCCAGTGCCGGAACCAGCACGAAAATCTCGGCCAAGGCCACCAGAAGCAGCGTCAGCAAGGCAAAACGGCCGGTGATTGTGTCGATCGACATCCCAGAATGAACTCTTTGCCCCGGGTCTGCGCCCGTTCAGGGAAAACACCTAGCCCCCGGCAGGCCGGAATTCAAATCATTGTGGCGAAACCGGGCGCATCGGGGCGTTTTTTGACGCGGAACCGATGAAAGATTCGTTGACTCGGGCGCGGGCATGGCCTATTGCGCGGGCTTCGAATTAACCGACGCGGTCGCGTGGGGCGGGTTTCGTGACCCATCACCCAGACCTTCCGCGCCCGCAGAGTGGAGAAAGAAGATGTCGAAGCGCACGTTCCAGCCGTCGAACCTGGTCCGCACCCGCCGCCATGGCTTCCGCGCCCGGATGGCGACGAAAGCTGGCCGTCTGGTGCTGAACCGTCGCCGGGCCAAGGGCCGCAAGCGCCTGTCGGCCTGATCGGCCCGACGGGTCTTGGCGCGCAGCCGCGCGCCGGTCAGGACATGATGATGCCGCCGCATCCGCCCCCAAATGATCCGGTGATCACGCAGGGGCAGGATGCGGCGGATTTTCCCGTTTCCGCTGCCGCGCCGATTGCGGTTCTGCGCCGCCGGGCCGATTTTCTGAAAGCCGCGCAGGCAAGGCGGGCGGGCACGGCCGGCTTTCTGCTTCAGGCCCGCAAACGCGGCGCGGATGAACCGGCCGAGGCCCCGGTGCGCATCGGCTTTACCTGCTCGAAGAAGATCGGCAATGCCGTGGCGCGCAACCGCGCCAAGCGGCGGCTGCGGGCACTGGCGCGGGCGGTGATGCCCCTGGGCGCGGTGGCGGGCTGGGATTACGTTCTGGTCGGCAGGCCCCGGGAAACGATATCGCGTGATTTCAGCGCGTTATGCGACGATCTTACCAAAGCACTGGCCCGCATCCACGCGGAAAGGACACCGGGATGAGCCCGCTTGCCCATGTGCTGGCCCTGCCCGTGCGGGCCTATCGGCTGCTGCTCAGCCCATGGGTCGGGCATGGCTGCCGCTTTCAGCCGACCTGTTCGGCCTATGCGCTGGAAGCGCTTGCGCGTCACGGGGCGCTGCGGGGCGGCTGGCTGACGGCGCGCCGCATCCTGCGCTGCCATCCCTGGGGCGGCGAGGGCTATGATCCCGTCCCGCCCTGCCGCCACGACCATGAAAGGGACCGCCATGACTGAACTGGCCGAACTGACCCATGAGGATGACGCGGGCGAGATTCACCCGCTGTTTCGCGGCGCACCGGACAGCACCGCGTTCCGCAAGCTGCGCAAGCGGCTGGTGCGCGACACCCGCGCCGCGATCGAGGATTTCGGCATGCTCCGCCCCGGGGATCGCTGGCTGGTCTGCCTGTCAGGCGGCAAGGACAGCTATACATTGCTGGCAATTCTTCACGAATTGCAGTGGCGCGGGCTGCTGCCGGTCGACATTCTGGCCTGCAATCTCGATCAGGGGCAGCCGGGCTTTCCGGCCACGGTTCTGCCCGAATTCCTGACGGACCGGGGTGTCGCCCATCGCATCGAATATCAGGACACCTATTCGGTCGTGGTCGACAAGATCGCGCCGGGCGGCACGATGTGCAGCCTGTGTTCGCGTCTCAGGCGGGGCAATCTTTACCGGATCGCGCGGGAAGAAGGCTGCTCGGCCGTGGTTCTGGGTCATCACCGCGATGACATGCTGGAAACCTTCTTCATGAACCTTTTCCATGGCGGTCGCCTGGCAACCATGCCCCCCAAGTTATTGAATGAAGAAGGGGATTTGCTGGTCCTGCGCCCGCTTGCCTATATCGCCGAAGCCGATTGCGAGAAATTCGCCCGTGACATGAACTACCCGATCATCCCCTGCGATCTCTGCGGTTCTCAGGAAGGGTTGCAGCGCGCGCAGGTCAAGCGCCTGCTGGATGAATGGGAGGCGCGCAGCCCCGGACGGCGGCAGGTCATGTTCCGGGCGCTGATGAACACGCGGCCTTCCCATCTGCTTGACCCGAAACTGTTTGATTTTGCCGGGCTTTGGCCGGGAAGCACCACGCCGCCGGCAGGGGATGTGCCGATTCTTCGGGAGAATTAACCGAACGGGAACCCCTTTGCGCCTATAGTGGCCGGACAGCGAAGGCGAATCGGGATCGGCATGCGGTTATGGAAGCGGATCAGGGGGCGGCTTCGGGCGGCGACAGGGGCCGGACGGGCGCATTCACTGCGGGCCGCGCGGCTTGCCGCCATCGGGCTTTGCCCGCAACTTCGTCGGGCTGTGCCCGCGACCCTGCCGGGCGTCGGGTCGCGCCATCCTTGCGGTGACGCCGACCGCGACTGGCCGCGATCTTTGCGCGGCAGGCGAAAACAGGTCAATTTCCTGCGCGAACAGCCACCGCGCGCCGCCTCGGGGCGTGAAACACCTTGACCTTTGCCCGCCCCTTCTGTTGAACGCAGCACTGACAACAAAAGGCGCGTATCGGCATGGAAGACAACAACCGCAATCTCATTCTGGCCATGGTGCTTTCCATGCTGGTGGTTCTGGTCTGGTTCACCTTCTTCGCGCCCGAACCACCCGCGCCCCCGCCCGAAACGGAAGTCGCCACCGACACGCAGGCCGGGACGGGCGGTGTCGTCGCGCCTGCGCCGGGGCTTGATGGCACTGTCGCGGCCCCGGCCCTGACCGGGCCGCAAGACCCTTCGGCGGCGGCCGGACGTGTGGCGGTGAAAAGCCCGGCTGTCGAAGGCTCGATCTCGCTGGCGGGGGGGCGCATCGACGATCTGCTGCTGACCCAATACCGCGAGACGCTTGAGGCGGATTCGCCCTTCGTGCGCCTGCTCAGCCCCACCGATGCCAGCTTCCTGCAAACGGTCGAGACCGGCTCGCCCGTGGCACCGGGCGGGGTTCTGGCCACGGTGGTCCAGAAACCCTATTACGCCGTCTATGGCTGGAGCCCGGGCGCCGGCACCGATCCCGCCGCCGTGCCCAATGCCGCCACCATCTGGGAACTGGAATCGGGCGAGACCCTGACCCCGGAAAGCCCGGTCACGCTGCGTTGGGACAACGGGCAGGGCCAGATCTTCCGCCGCAGCTTCGCGCTGGATGACAAATATCTGTTCACCGTGACCCAATCGGTCGAAAACACCGCCGATACGCCCTTCACGGCGTCGCCTTACGGGATCATCGCGCGCCACGGCCAGCCCGATACGCAGAATTTCTTCGTGCTTCATGAAGGCGCGATCGGCATGACCGATGGCGAACTGCACGAGACCAGCTACAAGAACATCGCCCGCCTCGATGCGGTTGCCCGCGAAGGCCGCGCCGATATCACCGAGGTCGCGGAAAACGGCTGGATCGGCTTCACCGACAAATACTGGATGACCACCCTGGCACCCGCCCCCGGCCATCCCTTCACGGCGGTGATCAAATATGCCGAAGGTGCCGATATCTATCAGGCCGAGACGCGTTTTCCCACCGTGACCGTGGCTTCCGGCCAGTCGGCTTCCAGCGAATCCTATCTTTTCGCCGGTGCCAAGGAATGGGAAACCATCCGCCATTATCAGGAAAGCCCCGGCATCCAGCGCTTCGTCGATTCCATCGACTGGGGCTGGTTCTACTTCCTGACCAAGCCGATTTTCCGCCTGCTGCACTGGCTGCATGGCATGATCGGC
>JAUNTV010000255.1 GCA_030538515.1 Paracoccus sp. (in: a-proteobacteria) | reverse complement strand
GGTTATAGCGCTTGCCCTTGCAGGTCTCGCAGGTGACGTAAACGTCGGGCAGGAAATGCATCTCGATCTTGATCAGCCCGTCGCCCTGACAGGCCTCGCAGCGCCCGCCTTTGACGTTGAAGCTGAACCGCCCCGGCTTATAGCCGCGCGCCTTCGATTCGGGCAGGTTCGCAAACCAGTCGCGGATATGATCGTAAGCGCCGGTATAGGTGGCGGGGTTGGATCGCGGCGTGCGCCCGATGGGGCGCTGATCTATGTCGATCACCTTGTCGAGGTTTTCCAGCCCCTTGATGGTTTCACACGGCGCGGGCGCCTGACGCGCGCCATTGAGCCGCGCCGAGGCCGTCTTGAACAGCGTCTCAATCGTCAGCGTCGATTTCCCCCCGCCCGAGACGCCGGTGACGCAGACAAAGCGGGCAAGCGGGAACTCTGCCGTTACATCCTTCAGATTATTGCCGGTCGCGCCCACCACGGTGACGGATTTGCCGTTGCCCTTGCGGCGCTCAGCAGGCACCGAAATCTCGCGCAGGCCCGACAGATATTGCCCGGTCAGGCTGGCCGGATTGGCGGCGATTTCGGCGGGCGTGCCCTTGGCCACGACCGCGCCGCCATGCGCGCCCGCGCCCGGCCCCATGTCGAAAACGTAATCGGCATTGCGGATCGCATCCTCGTCATGTTCGACCACCAGCACCGAATTGCCCTGATCGCGCAGCCCTTTCAGCGTGGTGATCAGCCGGTCATTATCGCGCTGATGCAGCCCGATGGATGGCTCATCCAGCACATAAAGCACGCCGGTCAGGCCCGATCCGATCTGACTGGCCAGCCTGATGCGCTGGCTTTCTCCGCCCGAAAGCGTGCCCGCCGCGCGGCTGAGCGTCAGGTAATCAAGGCCCACATTGGCCAGAAAGCCCAGCCTTTCGCGGATTTCCTTGAGGATCGCTACGGCGATGGCATTCTTCTGCACCGACAGATGCGCGGGCGCGGTGGTGACCCAATCAAGCGCCTCGGTAATGGATTTGGCGACCACCTGACCGATGTGATGGTCGGCGATCCTGACAGAAAGGGCCTCGGGGCGAAGGCGGTAGCCGTGGCAGACCTGACAGGCGCGGTTGTTCTGGTAACGCTCCATCTCCTCGCGGACCCAGTTCGAATCGCTTTCGCGCAAGCGGCGCTGCATATTGGGGATGACGCCTTCGAACTGGCGGGTGACCTCATAGACGCGGCCGGCATCGTCAAAGCGGAATTTGATCTCATCCTTGCCCGAGCCGTAAAGGAACAGCTTGCGGATCGCCTCGGGCAGATCGCGCCACGCGGTTTTCTTGTCGAAACCGTAATGTTTCGCCAGCGCGTTGATGGTCTGGGTCAGGTAAGCCGATTTCGACTTGGCCCAGGGCGCGATGGCACCGCCGGCGATGGACAGCGCCTGATCGGGGACGACGAGGTTTTCGTCAAAGAACAGCTCTACCCCCAGCCCGTCGCATTCCGGGCAGGCCCCCATGGGGGCGTTGAAGGAGAAAAGCCGCGGCTCGATCTCGGGCAGGGTAAAGCCGGAAACGGGGCAGGCGAATTTTTCGGAGAACGTGATGCGTTCGGGGTCGCCCTCGGCCGGGGCGGTTTCCAGAATGGCGATGCCATCGGCCAGATCAAGGGCGGTACGCAGCGAATCGGCCAGCCGGGTTTCCATCCCCGGCGCCGTCACGAGGCGGTCGACCACCACGTCGATGTCATGGCGGAATTTCTTGTCCAGATCGGGCGGCGATTCGAGGTCATGAAACGCCCCGTCCACCTTGACGCGCTGATAGCCCTGTTTGCGTAGCTCGATGAATTCCTTCTTATATTCGCCTTTGCGGTCGCGCACGATGGGGGCCAGCAGATAACCGCGCGTGCCCTCGGGCATGGCCATGATGCGGTCCACCATATCCTGCACCTGCTGCGCTTCGATGGGCAGGCCGGTGGCAGGCGAATAGGGCGTGCCCACGCGCGCGAAAAGCAGGCGAAGGTAGTCATATATCTCTGTCACCGTGCCGACGGTTGAGCGCGGGTTTTTGCTGGTCGTTTTCTGCTCGATGCTGATCGCGGGCGACAGGCCGCTGATATGATCCACGTCGGGTTTCCCCGCCATATCAAGGAATTGCCGCGCATAGGCCGACAGGCTTTCGACATAGCGGCGCTGCCCCTCGGCATAGACCGTATCAAAGGCAAGGCTGGATTTGCCGGACCCCGACAGCCCGGTAATCACCACAAGCTGATCGCGCGGAATATCCATATCCACGTTTTTCAGATTATGTTCGCGCGCGCCGCGGATTTCGATGAACTTCTGTTCCATGGATATGCCTCTGGGGTCCAGCCGCATCAGATAGTGAGCCGTCCCGGAAAAGCAATACAACACATGGAACAAAATGGGAACATATGTCATGCTTGCCCGCTTGGTGCGCTGCAATATATTTTCGGAGGCATAACGAATCGAGGTGAATGATACGACTGTCTGGTCTTGCCGTTTTGCTTGTCGCCTTTGTCCTTCCGGGCGCAGCTTTCGCCGATACGGTCTTTCGCGGGCCAGACGGCCAGGAAATCACCCTTTTGCCCGAGGTTCTGGCGGCTTTGCCCCGACACGAGGTCGACACCGTTCACGAAAGCAGCAAAGGCCAGCAGAGCGGCCAATACGCCGGTGTGCTTTTGTGGGATCTGATTGCGGCGAATACGGCGCTGGATGAGGATGTGAAATCGGCATTGCGCCATAATGTGCTGGGCACCGCCCGCGACGATCATCAGGTCAGCTTTTCGATCGGCGAGATCGCCCCGGATTTCGGCAACACTCCGATCATGATCGGCACAGAGCTTGACGGCGCGCCAATCCCCGACGGGCTGCGTATGGTGGCGCCGGGCGATCAGCGGGGCGCGCGCTATGTGAAGGATGTCGCCCTGATCGAGATCCGCTAGCGCCGCTCGGCGAAAAAGGCGCGCAGCAGTGCCTGCGATTCAGCTGCGGCAATGCCGTCATGGATTTCGGGGCGGTGGTGACATTGCGGGTGGTCGAAAACCCGTGCGCCATGGCGCACGCCGCCCATGCGCGGATCATCGGCGCCGTAATAAAGCGTGGCGATCCGTGCAGCCGAGATTGCGGCCGCGCACATCGGGCATGGCTCCAGCGTGACCCAGAGGCGGTATCCGGGCAGCCTTTCGCTGCGCAGGGCGGCGCAGGCCGTGCGGATGACCTCGATTTCTGCATGTGCGGTCGGATCATGGCGGGCGCGGGTTTGATTGCCGGCCGCCGCGACGACGCGGCCGGCGGCATCGGTGATGACCGCGCCGACCGGCACCTCGCCACGCCGGGCGGCGGCGCGTGCCTGGGCCAGTGCGGCGGGCATATGCGATATGAACGCGGTCATGGCCTGTCTTTGGCGCAGGGCCGGGGCAGGGGCAAGTGCGGGCTTTCCTTTTGTGTCACCAGGACGTAGACAGGTGCCTTCGCCGCAGGGATGCGTCACAGAGGAATCGCCATGACCGACACGCCGAACACCCCCGAAAAGCCCCAAAACCCCGTCACTGACCGCATCGCCAAGGTCATGGCGCGCGCAGGTGTCGCGAGCCGCCGCGAGGCCGAGCGCATGATCGTCGAGGGTCGTGTCACCGTGAACGGCCAAAAGATCGACAGCCCGGCGCTGGATGTGACGCCTGCCGACCGGATCACGGTGGATGGCCAACCGCTTGAGGCCCCGCAGGACACGCGGCTGTGGCTCTATTACAAGCCGGTGGGGCTGGTGACCTCCGAATCCGACGAAAAGGGACGCCAGACCGTGTTCGACGCCCTGCCGCGCGATCTGCCGCGCGTGATGTCGGTCGGCCGGCTGGACCTGAATTCCGAAGGGCTGCTGCTGCTGACCAATGATGGCGAGCTGAAGCGCCGGCTGGAGCTGCCGGCGACCGGCTGGCTGCGGCGATACCGCGTGCGGGTCAACGGCCAGCCCAATGACCTGACCTTCGCGCCGCTGCGTCGTGGCGCAACCATCGACGGCGAGGATTTCGCGCCGATGGAGATCAAGCTGGACAGCCAGCAGGGTGCGAATGCCTGGCTGACGGTCGGCATCCGCGAGGGCCGCAACCGCGAGATCCGCCGCGCCATGGCCCATGTCGGCTTGCAGGTGAACCGGCTGATTCGTATCGGATATGGCCCTTTCAAGCTGATCGGGCTGGAAGAAAACGAGGTCCGCGAGGTCAAGCGCCGGGTGCTGAAGGATCAGCTCGGCGGGCTGCTGACCGGCGAGACCGAGTCGCAGGATCGCCCCTACCGCGAGCGCGGCGCCGGGGATGAAACCCGCCGTGACGGCGACCGCAAGCCTTATGCCCGCCGCGAGGATGGCGAGCGCAAGCCTTATGCCCGCCGTGAA
>JAUNTV010000254.1 GCA_030538515.1 Paracoccus sp. (in: a-proteobacteria) | reverse complement strand
GCGAAGCCGTCGCCGCAGGATGGCGGGCGGCGCGGTGGCGGTAGATCTGGGCGGACAGCGGTCGTTCGCTGCGTCGACCCGAACGATCGCAAAGCGGAGTTTGCCAGTCACTTAGTCAGTCGGTATCTGTGTAATAGGTAGGGGCGACGATACCACTGCTGACCAGTGCAGGAACACCATACAAGTACACTCACCACAGTGCAAAGAAAAAGCCTAAACTACAGGAATTACATCTGATACTCTCAATGTGAACAGCAACGGGGTCGGCGCAACCGACCTAAGACAGAAGGGGATGGCCACTGCCGCAAGTGCTTCCAGAAGATCTTTCCAAGATAGTTTCGGGCGATCCGGAAGAGTTGGATGTTCACCTTCAGCTTGTTCAGCGTGACGTGCTCTTGAAAGACTGCGTGGCCCGCCTTCACTGTCATTGTCTGACTGTGGACGGGAACGGGCGCGTTAAGCCAGAGCGTCTTGCAGAATTCATGCGCAACTCAATTATTGACTATGCTGTCCCGAGATCCCGGCTGGATGCCGCGCGCGGGACGCCAAGTTCAAGTCCGGAAGTGCGGTTGCGGCGCTACACCATGAGGCAATCGGCACCTTTACGGATCTTGCCAATACCGGAGAGGGCGGCGAGATGCTGCTCTTCCTGCTTGCTGAGCGCTTTCTCAAAGTGCCTCAGGTGCTATGCAAGATGGACCTGAAGACCGACTCTCACATGCACTACCATGGCGCTGACGGCGTCTATGCTTCTGTCAATGAAGATGGCCTTCTTAAACTTTACTGGGGCGAGTCAAAGGTTTATGGCGACCCTACAGCGGCTATAAGAGATTGCCTTGCTTCACTTGCGCCGTTCCTCGTGGAGGTGGACCACGAAGGCGCTGATCGTGAGCGCGACCTCGTGCTCCTCAGTGACAAAGCTGATCTGAGCAGCCCGGAACTCACGGTGGCATTCCGGAAGTATTTCGACCGAACGTCACCGCTATCGAACAGGGTCGAATATTGCGGCATCGCGCTTATCGCGTTCGACGCGGATTTCTATCCGAAGGATGATGCAAAGGGCGTCGCGAAGGACGTCCTGAAGGCAGCGAATGACGAAATGGAAAAATGGGTGAAGAATTTAAATAATCGGCTATCGATCGAGAAGCTCGACAAGTTCGATATTCAGTTTTTCTGCGTGCCGGTACCTTCTGCGGACGGGTTTCGCGCGTCGTTCCTTAAGGCTTTAGGTATCGAAAAATGAAGGATACCGAACTCTTTGATTGGCTGACGGGTGAGGCGATTCGCGATGACATCATCAGGCTAGCGCAGATTACGGTGGCGACCGAGATAACAAATCTGGACGAAATCAACAAACCCGCCGATCCGAAAAACAGTTTTGACTGGCAACTGCTTCTCTTGGCCGGAAGCCTTTTGGCGAAATCAGTCGAGCGGGTGCATCAGGAGGCGGCTCTGCGGATTGCGACCGCTGCGGTTACGCTCGAAACTCCGCCGAAAGTGCGGGATGCAGGTGCTGTCCTTCTTGAAAAAATGTCCAACCACAGGTCCGTCGAGCTGGCAATACGGCGGAACCGGATCGCACCCGATCTTGAGGGCAGACTTGGCGTCTCGATGCGTCTTGAAGCCAACAGAAGACGTTTCGAGGACTCGATACTCCTTGAATCGAGCGGAAAATGGATAGCCGTCAACGACTTTCAGAAAGAGCTATGGGCGGGCGCTTCAGTTGGCGCAGGCTGGCTTTCAGCGTCCGCGCCAACGGCGTCCGGAAAAACGTACCTAGTTTTGCAGTGGCTGCTCGACCACATTCGAACGAGCAAGGCAAAGATCGCCGTTTACCTGGCCCCAACCCGCGCTCTGGTGAGTGAGATTGAACTTAGTCTGAAGAAGCTATTTCGGTCGGATACCGGCATCGAAATTACATCGCTACCGCTTACGGACGTATACCTCTCTTCCACGGCGGGAGACAAAAAAGCCGTCTTCGTATTCACGCAGGAGCGTCTGCATCTCCTCGCTAACCTTCTTGGCGAGAACTTCAGCGTAGACCTTCTCATTGTCGACGAGGCCCACAAGATCGGGGACAATCAACGCGGTGTGATACTCCAGGATGCAATTGAGCGGGTTTCACGGCAGAATATGAAAATGAAGGTCGTTTTTGTCAGTCCTTCTACACAGAATCCCGGGGAGCTCCTTCAGGATGCGCCGGAAGATATGCCAAAATCGTCGGTTGATAGCGATATGCCGACCGTTCTGCAGAACGTGATCCTGGCTGAGCAAGTGCCCCGGAAGCCGAAGGAGTGGTCGTTGGACCTCGTCTGGGGTAGTTCGACCATACCACTCGGAACACTCAAACTGTCGAATAAGCCCGCAGGCCTGAAAAAAGACTGGCGTTCATTGCCGCGGCGGCCGGAGGGCGCGGCGGCACGCTGGTTTATTGCAACGGCGCGGCTGAAGCGGAGGACGTCGCGCTCCTTATTAGCCAATTGGAAGGCTTGGAGAAAACAGATGATCAGGAGTTGCTGGACCTAGCAGATCTGGCCCGCAAAGGGGTACACCGCAACTATCAACTCGCACCACTGGTCGAGCGTGGTGTTGCATTTCATTATGGAAACATGCCCTCTCTAATCTGCACCGAGATTGAGAGGCTCTTTCGCGACGGCAAGATAAGGTTCCTTGCCTGCACCTCTACGCTGATCGAGGGGGTAAACCTCTCCTGTAGGACCATCGTTGTGCGCGGCCCCCGGAAGGGCCGCGGCAATCCGATGGAGCCGCACGACTTCTGGAACCTTGCCGGACGAGCTGGTCGCTGGGGGAGCGAGTTCCAGGGCAATATCATCTGTATCGACCCGCAGGATGACAAGGCCTGGCCCGTTGGCGTGCCGAAGCGCTCGCGATATCCGATCAAGAGAGAGACTGACGTCGTTTTATCATCCGCCGATGAACTTGCAGCTTATCTTGAAAGCAGGAATATCGACTCCCTTGCCGATTTGAAGCAAGGCGAAGAATACGAACAGGTTGGAGCCTACCTGTTGAATACGTATATTCGTCTTGGTACGCTGTCTGATGCCGCATTTGCTAAGCGGCATTCTGCAGATACGTTGCGGAAGCTCGATAAAAGCCTCGAAGGCATCTCGGCCTTGATCAGTATTACGCAGGATATTCTAGTCCGGCACCCCGGCGTAAGTCCGGTGGGCTTGCAGCGTTTGCTGGAGGTTTTTCAAAAGTACGAAGGTAACATCGAAAATCTGCTGCTCGCGCCCTCGGAGAGCGTCGATGCATACGACAGGTACGTCACCGTTATGCGACGGATAAACGAAAATCTGTATCCTGTCTTCCTGCCTGACGGTCTCATTCCGCTGCATGCGCTTGTGGTTGTTGAATGGCTTAAGGGGCTGTCTTTAGCCGCAATTATCAAGAAGCGCATAGAGTATCAGCAAAGAAATAGCAGATCGTTCCGGCTTCCGGTGCTTATTCGCGAAACTATGAGCATGGTGGAAGAGACGGCGAGATTCAAAGCGCCGAAGTATATCTCCGCCTATATGGATGTCCTTCGGCTGTTCTTGGTTGAGGTGGGGCGCGAGGACCTGATCGACGAAGACTTTGACATCGGAATAGCGCTTGAATTTGGCGTCTCCAGTACAACGCTGCTTTCATTGATGGAGCTCGGACTCTCCCGGATGTCGGCTGTCGCTTTGTACGAGAAGATTGCGCGCGACAATCTGGACAAGGAGGGTTGCTTGGAATGGATTAATGAACACGGCCCGAATTTCGCAGGGATGGATTTTCCCAACCTGATCGTCCGTGAGGCGCTGCAGGTATCGGGTTTGAGTGATCCGGAAGCGGACCAGGAAACTGGCGAATAGAATAGAGGGAGAATTCCTGTGCCTGCGAAGCCAGTAAAAATTGGATCATGGTCTTTTGCAAGAAAAGGAGATGCAAACGATTTTTTTAGGGATATCCTATACAAATATGATCTTGGAGACAAGGTAACTGATGAAGACGCGGAGGTACTCACGCATCTTGTGCATATGCATCCCGAAGCTGCCGATAAGATCGGCGCGGGAATAGGTGGCTTCAGTGTTAGAACAGCGGACTATGGAACACGCTGCTTCTGGATCAACCGTGTCGATGGAACCACAGAGAAGTTTTCCTTCCGCGCGTGTTATTGATCATCGACACAGAATTGTCATAGGCCAGTCCCAACAAATGGTTCGTAGTCGAGTGTCGGCGCTTCTTTGCGCTGTGGGAATCCCCTTGGCCTCGAGCTTCCGAAAGTCTCAATTGCTCTCAGCTGCTGAGATTAGCTTTGGAGTGGATAAACGGCCGAAATGAGGAAGTGAACCCTTTCGCACCCGGCGCCGGCAGTCGGCCCCCGGAACTCGCCGGTCGCGACGCGATTCTTGAAGCGGCGAGGATTT
>JAUNTV010000253.1 GCA_030538515.1 Paracoccus sp. (in: a-proteobacteria) | reverse complement strand
GCGCTTGAATGGCATTCAAGAGGTCAGGGGTTCGACTCCCCTTGGCTCCACCAAAAATTCCAATAAAGCAAAACCTTGCGGGCGTAGCCCTTTTGGGATTTTGGTGCCACCTTGTCTGAGGCAGCGGATTGATCACTGTTTCAAGCAGGGGCATCGCCTTTTTTCTGCCCTGTCCTGCCGCCGGGGGATAAGGTCCGGAACCCTGTCCGGGGAGTTTTCGGGAATCGGTCTTGCTATCATGGCGATACGGCTCGCATGTCCATAACGGGCCCGGTTTCCTGACCAGATCGGGGGCATGCCAAAAGGTGTTCCCCCCTCGGCCATGGTCTGGCGGGCCTCAGCGAGGAACCTGTCAAACCATTCTTCCCGGCATTCCAACCGCTGGGTCAGAGCCGGGCAGGCGAAGGCGAAGAAACGGTCGCGTTGTGCATTGTATTCGCCCGCTGTGACCGGAAAGCCGCAGATGTCGGCTATGCAGGGGCACCGATGACAATGACAAAACAATCACGCCCAGGGATTTCCGGAACGGATCAGCTGGCTTTCGAACGCATCAGCGCGACCTTCAAGCGGATCTTCCGCCTTCGCATTAATCGGAAAAACCGCCTTTAGCCGGGCGCGTGCGGATGCGCTTGCCTCATAGGGGTTTCGCAGCAGGCGATTGTCCTGGAATTGGTAAATATCCAGAACGGTTTCATAGATCTGCGATTGATTGGAGGGCCATGCAATCGCATGGTGAACTGCCTCGTATATCCGGCCGGATGCGAGGGTCTTGCGCAGCCGGAGTGCCGAGGTTTCGACGATATCGGCCCATTCGGAAAGAACCCGCGTGAAACGGTCCATATCGTCCGTATACAAAAGCGCCTTCTGCTCGGGCAAAAGCTCGACGCCTTGACTGGTCCGGGCAAGCACCTCGTGCATGAACAGGCGGATTTCCCCGGCATAGGGCGACTGAAACGAAAGATTCGCGTTGAACGCATTGACGCGCGTGACGAAACGATCGGTCATAAGTCACATTCTCCTGCCCTGTCGGCGCGAATCGTGGATCGCGTCGCGTCGATCCTGCACCAGATGGCGTTCCGCAGAAATGCGATACGAGCGCCCAGAAGGACATGGCTGCCATGGAAGAAACCGCAGGCACTGTTCTGCCGATATCGCGGCACTTGCGCAAACCAGGCACCCCAATCTGGCCGAAACGCCCGGCAGACTGCGCTTCCATGACCTGAGCCGGAGCGGCATGAAAAGCAGGATCGGGACCTGCCAAATGTCTTGCTGTGACGCGACGCTCCGATCCAAATTCGCTACCAAAGCATCTTCTGCCCGGATCGCCTGCACGCCGGGCGGGATCACGCCGTTTTCAGCCGGGCGTGGTGGCGGGTGGTCAGGAGCGTTGCGGTCTTCTGATATTCGCGCGCCATGCGGGCGGGGGGCCAGTGCAGGATCGGGGCTACGGCCTTGGCGATGGTTTCCAGATCGCGGGCGGAAAGCTGGCCGGTCACGGCGATGGGGCTGCGGCGCATGACCAGATCGGCCAGATGAACCACCTGCTCATGCGTGGCGATCCACAGGAATTCCTCAAGGCTGTAATCGGGCGCATCGGCCAGAAGGCGGGGGGCTGGCCCCTCGGCCATGGTGATCTGGCGGGCGGTTGCGCCGTAGCGTTCCACCAGCCGCGCCAGCCGCGCGGGGCTGGCACCGCTTTGCGCGGCGATCCCCGCCAGCCAGTCCGCGCGCGCGGCATCGCAGGGCAGGTCGCGCCCGCCGCCGATGGCCATCTCGCGCGTCGAGACGCGGCGCGTGCGCGCCAGCCGGGTCAGGATTTCATCGGCGACTTCCTCGGCGAAGCCCCGGAAGGTCGTCCATTTGCCCCCGACCAGTGAGATGATCGGCCATGGCCGGTCGCCCTCGGGCGCGCTGACAGGGGCCGAGTGGTCGCGGCTGATCAGCCCCGGCGCCACCCCGTCCGAAGCGGGAAGCGGGCGAATCCCCGAATAGGCATAGACGATCTGATCGCGTCCGAAGCGCAACCCCGGCAGAAGGGCCGTCAGCGCCGCCAGGAAGTAATCGATCTCGGCATCATCGCAGCGCACCGTGTCGGGGTCATCGGCGCGGCTGTCGGTCGAACCGACGAGCGCCCGGCCCAGATAGTCGAAAACAAGGCAGATGCGCCCGTCATCGGCCTCGAAATAGATCATCCGCCCCTTCAGCGCATCCAGAAGCGCGGGGTGATCCAGCAGGATATGCGAGCCTTTGGTGCCCCCGATCAGATGCGAGGGCGCGCCGAGATCGCCGTTCACCCGGTCGATCCAGGGGCCTGCGGCATTGATCACGATGCGCGGGCGCACCGCCTGCGTGCCCGCCCAGCCATGCAGCATGACCACCCCGGCATCGCGGGCGAAGGTGGTGTGGTTCAGCGCGCGCGATTGCGGCGCAAGCGCCAGCCCGTCCGCGATCAATTCCCAGACCAGCCTTTCGGGCTGGCTGACGCTGGCGTCGTAATAATGCCCGGCAGCGGTGATGCGGGGCGTCAGGGGCGGGATTTCGGCCAGTGCCCGACGGCGCGACCACATGCGATGGCGCGGCATGACGCGATGCCTTGCGCCATAGAAATCGTAAAGCATCAGGCCGGTTTTCATCAGCAGCGCGCCGCGCGCGCGCGGTGCCGTCGTCGATCCCGCCAGCGTGCGCAGCGCCGCGCCGATCCCCTTCAGCCATGAAAAGATCGGGATCACCGTGGGCAGCGGGCGCACCAGATGCGGGGCGTTCTTCAGCAACAGGTTCCGTTCAAGCGTGGATTGCGCGACAAGGCGCAACTCGCCGGTTTCCAGATATTTGATGCCGCCATGGATCAGCCGCGAGGGCGCGGCCGAGGTGCCGCCCCCGAAATCGCCCTTGTCGGCGATCACGCAAGCCAGCCCCTGCGCGCAGAGATCGCGAAACAGCCCCGCCCCGTTGATCCCCGCGCCAAGGATCAGCACGTCGATATCCTGCACCTCAGCCATCGCCGGCCGCCAGCGCATCGATCTTCGGCCAAAGCGGGCCAAGGGCGTCCGCAATACCCTGAAACAGCGCATAGCGCCGCGCCATATCGCGGCTGCGCGCCGGGTCGGGATGATGGGCGCGGCTCAGCGCGGAAAGATCGCGCGGGTCATGGCGCGGGCTGCCGTAAAGCCCGACAGCCGCGCCCGCGCAAAGTGCTGCGCCCCATGCGGCGGGTTCATCAACGGCGCAGGTGGTGACGGGCATATCCAGCGTATCGGCGAAAAGCTGCGCGAAGGCCGGGTTGCGCGACAGCCCGCCCGTCAAGCGGACGCGATCCGCCCCGAAACCGTCGCGCAGGGCATCGACGTGAAGGCGGTGGTTCATCGCGATCCCCTCGATCACGGCGCGCATCATCTCGGGGCGGCCATGCCATCCGCGCAGCCCGAAAAAGCCGCCGCTGGCCTCGGCCCCATAGGGCGAACCAAAGAGGAACGGGTGAAAAAGCGCGCTGCTTTCGCGTTGAAGCGCGGCCTCGATCACGGGACCGATCTCGGCATGGATATCGCGGCCCGCGGCTTCGGCGGCCTGCCGTTCGGCCTGCCAGAAGCGGTCGAGAAACCAGTCGTAATTGCCCGCCGATGCGGGCGAGATCGCCATATTGTTCCACTCTCCCCGGTGCAGCCCGTTGCGGCAGAACCATCGCGGATCGATGCGGGGGGCGGTGCTTGGCAGTTCGTTGATGGAATAGGTTCCGGCGATCAGGGTGATTTCCCCGCCCCCGGCCCCGAACCCGCCCGCGCCAAGGGCCGATGCGGTCACGTCATGCAGCCCCGCCGCGACCGGCGTGCCCGCCGCCAGCCCGGTCAGGGCCGCCGCTTCCGGGATGACATGCCCGGCCAGAGCATCGGGCGCAAGGATCGGGGGCAGCGCGCCCGCGATGCCGGGCAGGCCGAAAAGATCGGGCAGATCAGGGCTATAGGCCTGCGTGCGGACATCGGTGAATGAGGTGCTGGCCTCGGTCAGATCGGTGGCGATGCGGCCCGTCAGGCAGGCGCGCAGCCAGTCCTTGCAGGCCAGAACATGGGCGATGCGGGCGTATCTTTCCGGCTCGTTCTGCCTGATCCATGCCAGAAGCGCCGCGGGTGCCGAGGCATGGGGCATCTGCCCGCTGATCGCCAGCGCGCGGGCATTGATGCCATCGGCCTGCCAGCGCGCCACGGTCCCGCCGGCCCGGCTGTCAAGCGACAGGATGCCCGGACCAAGCGGGCGGGCAGCGGCGTCCAGAAGATAAAGCCCGTCGTCATGGGCGGTGACGGCGATGGCCGCGATGTCAGACGCAGGCTGCGGGCAGGCGGCAAGGGCGTCGCGGATGGTGGCGGCGGTTTCGGACCACAGCCGCGTCATGTCGCGCTCGATCCGGTGGGGGCGGGGGATGGATTGCGCCAGACGGCGGCGCGCCATGG
>JAUNTV010000252.1 GCA_030538515.1 Paracoccus sp. (in: a-proteobacteria) | reverse complement strand
TGGTGGGGCAGTTGCATTGGGAGATGCGGCAGGCCGGCGGGCTGATCATGGCCATGGCCGACCGCCACAAGCTGCCCGCTGGCGGCGCGCTGGCGGTGGACCGTGATGCGTTCGCGGCCTCGGTCACGCAGGCCCTGCGCGCCGAGCCGCTGATCCGCGTCGAGGAAGGCGAGATCACCGAACTGCCCCGCGACGGGCGCTGGATCATCGCGACGGGGCCACTGACCTCGCCCGCGCTTGGTGCCGCGATCCGGGCCGAGACCGGGGCCGATGCGCTTGCCTTTTTCGACGCCATCGCGCCCATCGTCTATGCCGACACGATTGACATGGACATCGCATGGCGCCAGTCGCGCTATGACAAGGGCGAGACCGAGGAAGAGCGCAGGGCCTATATCAACTGCCCCATGACCCGGCCCGAATATGAGGCTTTCATCGACGCGCTTCTTGCCGCCGAGAAGGCCGAGTTCCACGAGGGCGAGAGTGCCGGCTATTTCGACGGCTGCCTGCCCATCGAGGTGATGACCGAACGCGGTCGCGAGACCTTGCGCCACGGCCCGATGAAGCCGGTCGGGCTGACCAATGCCCATAAACCTGATGAGAAACCCTATGCCGTGGTCCAGTTGCGGCGCGATAATGCCTTGGGAACGCTGTATAATATCGTCGGCTTCCAGACCAAGATGAAATATGGCGCGCAGACGCAGGTGTTTCGCATGATCCCTGGCCTTCAGAATGCGGGCTTCGCGCGGCTTGGCGGTATCCATCGCAATACCTTCCTGAATTCGCCGACACTTCTGGACGCGCGGATGCGGCTGCGCGCGCGGCCCAATCTGCGTTTCGCGGGGCAGGTCACGGGGGTCGAGGGCTATGTCGAAAGCGCCGCCATGGGCCTGCTGGCAGGCCGCATGGCCGCGGCCGAGGCCCTTGGCCGCGATCTTCCCCCACCGCCCGGCACGACGGCCATGGGTGCCTTGATCCATCATATCACCGGTGGGGCCGAGGCCAGGACCTTCCAGCCGATGAATGTGAATTTCGGCCTGTTCCCGCCGATCGAGGCACGCGCCGGGCGGCGCGGGCGCAAGGATCGCTACCCCGCCTATACCAGCCGCGCCAAGGAGGATTTCCGGGCATGGCTGGCGGGGCAATAGGGTCGCCGGTATCCGCGCGGGCCAGGACGGGCTGGCGGACACGTTTCGCGCCCTCTCCCACGGGGTTTCTGCATCTGGGCCATGCCTTTTCGGCGCTGACGGCATCCGGGCTGGCCGCGCCGGGACAGTTCCTGTTGCGGATCGAGGATATCGATACCTGCCGCTGCAAGCCTGAATACGAAGCCGCGATCCATGACGACCTTCGCTGGCTCGGGCTTGACTGGCGGATGCCGGTGATGCGCCAGTCCGCGCGGCTGGCGGCCTATCAGCGGGCATTGGATCATCTGGCGGGTCTTGGCGTCACCTATCCCTGTTCCTGCACGCGCGGGGATATCAGGGCGGCGCTTTCGGCCCCGCAGGAAGGCGCGCCGATCCTCGGGCCGGACGGGCTGGTCTATCCCGGCACCTGTCGCGGGCGCGCGATGGCCAGCCTGGGGGATGGTGACGTGATCCGGCTGGACGGCGCGCGCGCCTTCGCGCTGCTGGGGGGGGACAGTCTGAGCTTTCACGACCACGGCCCGCATCTGCTTGCCCGCGCGGCCTTTCTGGACGGGATCGGCGATGTGGTGCTGGCGCGCAAGGGGATGGGCACGTCCTATCATCTGTCGGTGGTGGTCGATGATGCGGCGCAGGGGATCAGCCTGATCGTGCGCGGCATGGACCTGTTCGAATCCACATGGATCCATGTGCTTTTGCAGCGCCTTCTGGACCTGCCAACGCCCGAATATCATCATCATCGCCTGATCCGGGACGAGACCGGAAAGCGGCTGGCCAAACGCGACGACGCCCGCGCGATCCGGCAATTGCGCGCCGAAGGGGCCAGCCCCGCGGATATCCGGCGGATGCTGGGGCTTTAGCACCGCTGGCCCGCAAAGCGGCGGGTTGCGGGGCACAGGCCGCCCGGAACAGGCCATCACCCCGACCACGATCAGGCCCGACGCCAGCAGATGGGCAGGCTGAGGGCCAGCCAAGGGAAGCGCGATGCCGCTTGCCGCCAGAAGGGCGATGATCGGCACGGTCAAGATGACAGGAAAACATCGCATGATACACCGAATCGCTGGTGATCCAGTCTTGCGACAGAAATCATAAGATCCGGTAAAGGGACCTCAGCCCATCGGGTCCATGATCGCGGTCTCGGCACCGTCGCGGATGGCGGTATAGAAGCAGGATCGCCGGTTGGTGTGGCAGGCCGGCCCCGTCTGATTGACCAGCACCAGCAGGCAGTCACGGTCGCAATCCAGCCGCATCTCGACCAGTTGCTGATGGTGGCCCGAGCTTTCGCCCTTGACCCAGAACCCCTGACGAGAGCGTGACCAATAGGTCACTTTCCCGCTTTCCAGCGTGCGCGCGACGGCCTCGGCATTCATCCAGGCCATCATCAGCACCTCGCCGCTGGCGTGGTCCTGCGCGATGGCGGGAATCAGCCCATTGGCGTCGAAGCGAAGCGTTGCGGGGTCGAACATCGGCTTTCCTTTCCGGGTCTCGCTGCCTATCTAAGCCGTGAACGACCCGAGGGGAACATGTCCGACGCCGATCTGATGCAGCTTTATTCGAAGCGGATTCTCGCGCTGGCGGCGGATATTCCGCATCTGGGCCGGCTGGACGATGCCGATGGCAGCGCGATGCGGCGGTCCCCGCAATGCGGGTCCACGGTGACGGCGCATGTGCGCATGGAAGGCGGGCGCGTCGCCGCTTTCGGGCAGGAGGTGCGGGCCTGCGCGCTTGGTCAGGCCTCTGCCGGGGTGCTCGGCAAGGGCGTGACGGGTGCCACCCGCGCCGAGATCGCGCGCGGCGCCGATCAGTTGCACGCCATGCTGTGCGAGGGTGGCCCGCCCCCCGAAGCCCCCTGGCAGGAGCTTGAGGTCCTGCTGCCCGCGCGCGACTACCCCAACCGCCATGCCTCGATCATGCTGTCCTGGCAGGCCGCCCTTGACGCCATCGACAAGGCCGAAATCCCGGCAGGCTAGGCCGGGAATGGGGTGGCGATATGATTTGGTTGCATATAATAAGGCACCGTATTATATGGTGACTTATGAACTTGGATCGCAAATATCTTGCCCTGATGGGGGCGGCTGCACCGGAACAGGCGGATGAGCTTCGGATTTGCTTTGAGCTGCTGTCCCTGGCCTCGGCGATTGACCGGGACTGCGCGCGGCGTCTGGCCCCGCATCAGCTTTCGGAAAGCCGGTTCCTGCTGCTGAGCCTGCTGCGATCCGACCCCGACGGTCTGGCCCCGCATCTGCTGGCCGCGCGCGCGGGTGTGACGCGCGCCACGATGACCGGATTACTGGACGGGATGGCGAAAGACGGGCTTCTGGATCGCAGCCATGACAGCGCCGACCGCCGCCGCATCATCATCCGGCTGACGCCTGAGGGGCGCGGGCTTGCCGATCAGCTTTGTGATGAACATCAGGGCTGGATCGCATCGCTTGCGGGCGGTCTTTCGACCGCCGACCGCACTGCCTTGCGCCAGCTTCTTGGCCGGATCAGGCAGAATCTGGGTGCGGATGCGCAGACAATTCCACCACAAAAGGATGACGGCAATGACGCATTATCTTGTTGAGCTTTATTCGCCAAAGCCCGCCTGGCTTGCGCTTGACGAACAGGCGCGCGCCGCCTTTTTCGAAGCAGTCGGAACCGGTATGGAGGCTTTGGGCGAATTGGGCGTCGAACCCCTCAGCCTGTCCGAAGTTGATCCCCGCGTGGACCATGCTGCCCCACAGCAGTTTCTGGCGATCTGGCGTTGCGCGGACAAGGCCGGGATGGATGCGCTTGTTGCGGGAATATCGGCTTCGGGCTGGCATGAGTATTTCAAGACAATCAATGCCGTGGGTGCCGAGGGCGATCTGGGCGCCCATCTTGGGCAATTGGCCGCCCTGCGTGCCTGACCTGCCATAAAAAAGGGCGGCACCGGGATGCCGCCCCAAAAAGCCGTTGCCGGGAGGATTATTCTTCGCCGGCTTCCGCTGCGCCGTCCTCGGCACCGGCTTCTTCCGAAACCAGGGCCGACGGTGCCGCGATATTGGCGATCACGAAATTGCGGTCCGTGACCGGCTTGGCACCGGCGGGCAGCTTCACGTCGCCGATATGGATGGTGTCGCCGATCTGACGACCCTCAAGATCAACGATCACGCTTTCCGGGATGTCGCCGGCGGTCACTTTCAGTTCCACCTCGGGGCGCACCGTCACCAGCGTGCCGCCGCGCTTCAGGCCGGGGGATTTGTCGGCGTTGATGAACTCGACATGGATGAACAGGTTCACCTTCGAGGTGCGGCGCAGGCGCATGAAGTCGATATGC
>JAUNTV010000251.1 GCA_030538515.1 Paracoccus sp. (in: a-proteobacteria) | reverse complement strand
AAAGCCAATGCCGGACCAGCTCAGGCAGGGCCGCAGTCGGTGTTCGGTCGTCTTTGCCAGTGGCTTCAGTTCGGACGAAGCACCAAGGATCCCGGCCCCGTCCGTGACCTGCTTCGCGATTTCATCACCCAGCATTTCGCCATGCCGGCAGGAAGCGTAATCTTCGGCACGGTTCTCGAACGGCGACGGCTCCACACGGCAACATCGTTGTCACGGGAATGCGACGTCAACCGCAAGACCCTGCATAAGCTGCTCGTTGCCCGCGGGCTCGTCGCTGATGACGATATAGAAGGCGCTGTTTTCGACGCGGCGCAGGGGGAGCAATTAGCTGAGATCGTGAAACACCTGATCGGCTACAAGCAGCTGCCGAGATTCCTCAACTATTCGCGCACCCGGGTGGATCAACTGATCGAGGCCGGGCTGATCAAACCGATCGATGGCCGCCCCCCCCCCGATGCCTCACAGGTCAGGGTCATCGGGTTCGACCGACGTGAAGTGGCGGATTTTCTGAACTGCCTCGCTGGCCGCGCCATCGTCGTGGAGCAGGCCTCTGAAGGCATGGCCTCTATCGCGGACGCGACGTTTCCGGGCATCAAAGCCGTTGAAATTATCCAGAACGTAGTAGCCGGACATCTTTCCGCGGTAGAGCGCCTCATCTCGGTTCCGGGAATCGACGGCCTACTGGTGAGTCCGATGGAGGTAAAAGCCCTCCTGAACAAGCAGGAAAAACTCCTCTCCCCGCGTCAAACGTCGATCCGCCTTCGCCTCGACAGGGAAATGATGCCGGGTCTGCTGGGCGAGGGATCCGAGCCAGCAATCCTGAGCGCCGTCGATGTTAAGTTGCGTAAAGTGGCAGGAACGAAGCGTATGCTCACCGCGAAAGCAGTCGTCGAATTCGAGCGGACCTATGTTTCGCTTTGCGGTATCGCCAGCGAAACCGGGCGGCATTTCAGAACCGTGATGAAGGAACTGGACGAAATGCAGATAAAAGTCGTTCGTCGTGGCATGAAGCCAACTGCGGCGGTATATTTACGCTCCGCTGTGCCCTGGTCGAGATTTAGCCAATAATAATCCCAGATGCCGAAAGGCCGCCATATTCCGGCGGCCTTTTATTTTGCGTGAAGAGAGGACAAATTATGCTTGCATAATGGACAAGATATCCGCCGCATCGGTCATCTAACACAGAAAAAACAGCATCTTAGCCATCAGAAAAGGACAATTTATGCTTGCCTCGACACGCCGGTGTGATGGCGATTGATCGCCGTCCCCTTTCGCGGTTAGCATGGCCCAAAAGAAGAAGAAGCAGCAAGGATCACAGGCCATGCGACCGACCCGCGCGATGCAGCTTTTCGCCGTGATTTCCCTTGGCTTTCTGCTGGCGGGCTGCGCCATCGGGAAGCGCCACAGCCCGCAGGACTGTATGGAGCGCGCGATGTTCTTCGAATCCGTCCGCTCCAGCCGGGACGGGCTGATCGCGGTGGGCAGCGTCGTGATGAACCGGGTGGGATCAAGGGATTTCCCGAATTCTGTCTGCGCAGTGGTCGGGCAGAAGAACCAGTTCGCGCCCGGTGTGCTGACCCGCAGGATGGACGGGCGCGCGCTGCCCGAAGTGCGCGCCGCCGCCCGCGCCGTCCTGCGCGGCGAACGTCACCCCCATATCGGCAATGCCATGTTCTTCCACACCGCCGGCCACCGCTTCCCCTATGACAACATGCATTACGTGCTGACGACGGGCGGGAATTCCTTCTACGAAAAGCGCAGACCGGCCGATGTAACCCGCCCCGTCCCGCCGCCCGCGACCGAGGGGCTGACCCCGCGCCGAAGCCTTCCCGGCAGCCTGATCCGCGCCGCCTCGGGGCTGGCCGGGCGCTGAGCCGCCCCCAACCTCAGGGATTCCCAAGGGCAGGGCACCCCGCGCGATAGCGGGAAGGCGCTAATCCGTGCATACGCCCATGGCCTCGGCGAAGGGCTTATCGGACCGCAGCAGCTTGCCGCTTTCGATCGTGATCGGGCGGAAAGGCGGACGGTCCTGAATGGCGGGCTGAACCTGCCTCAGCCGGTAGCAGCCGATGAACACCTGTTCGGCCCCGTCTGCGCCAACCGCCCGCAGCGCCACCGGAACGCTGCTGTAGACCGACCCGGCCGCGCCCTCGCTTTCCACCTTGCCAAGACGCAGCACGACCGAGGCGGTTTCGGCATAGCCATCGCGGAACTGCGGATAGGGCGGCGCAGCATCGGGCGAGAAATAGCTCCATCCGCGCAGATATTCCTGCCGGTCGATGGCGTTATAAAGCGAGATCACCACACGTTCGGGCGATGAACGGTCATCGATGAACCCCGGCGCCTCATCGGCAAGCGCAGGCGCGGCAAGGCAGATCAGACACAGGATGCGCAACATGGAATTATCCTTTCATGGCGGCGGGGGCTTCTTGCTTGCCCCGATACACATGACCGAAGCGCGCCGCCAGACGGGCGCTTCGGGCCGGGCGGGAAGGGGCGCGTCAGCCCTGATCCAGCACCTCGCGGATCGCGGCTGCGGTCCGGGCCACAAGCTCGTCGATCTCGGGTTCCGAGATGATATAGGGCGGGGCCAGCAGCACGTGATCGCCGCGCACCCCGTCGATGGTGCCGCCCATCGGGTATGAGATCAGCCCCCGCGCCATGGCCGCCCTTTTCACCTTGGCATGGGTTTTCAGCGCCGGATCAAGCGGTGCCTTGCTGGCCCTGTCGGCGACCAGTTCGATGCCGCGAAACAACCCGCGCCCGCGGATATCGCCGATATTGGGATGATCCGACAGCGTGTCCTCCAGCCCGGCTTGCAGGCGCGCGCCCATGGCGGTGACGTGATCCATCAGACCGGGGCGGGCGATGATCTCGACCACCTTGTCGGCGGCGGCGGCGGCGACGGGATGACCGATATAGGTGTGACCATGCTGGAACAGGCCCGAGCCATTGGCGAAGGCGTCATGGATGTGCCCCGAAAGCAGCACCGCCCCCACCGGCTGATAGCCGCCGCCAAGCCCCTTGGCGATCGTGGTGATATCGGCGCTGACGCCTTCCTGCGCCTGCGCGAAGATGCTGCCGGTCCGGCCCATGCCACACATGACCTCATCCAGTATCAGCAGCACGCCATATCGGTCGCAGACCTCGCGGATACGCCGGAAATAGCCCGGCACCGCCGGCACCGCGCCACGGGTGGCGCCGACCACGGGTTCCGCCACGAAGGCGATCACCTGATCCGCGCCAAGCGCCAGAATCTTCGCCTCAAGCTCATCGGCAAGGCGGGTGGCGTAAACCTCGGGGGTTTCGCCGGGGGCCATGTCGCGATAGGCATAGCAGGCCGAGACATGATGCGTTTCGGGCAGGATGGGCTGAAACTGGCGGCGACGCCATTCATTCCCGCCCGTCGCCAGCGCCCCGATGGTATTGCCATGATAGCTTTGCCGGCGCGCGATGATATGGCGGCGCTGCGGCTGGCCGATCTCGACGAAATACTGCCGCGCCATTTTCAGCGCCGCCTCGACCGCCTCGGACCCGCCAGAGACCAGATAGACGTGATCCTGCCCCTTCGGCGCAAGGGCCACAAGGCGCTCGGCCAGGCTTTCGGCGGCATCCGTGGTGAAAAACGACGTATGCGCATAGGCGATGGCATCCATCTGGCGGCGCATGGCGTCCAGAACCTCGGCATTGCCATGCCCGAGACTGGTCACAGCCGCCCCGCCCGAGCCGTCCAGATAGCGCCGCCCCTCGGCGTCGGTGATCCAGACGCCGTTGCCTGCCACGGCGCGGGGAAGCGCGGGGCCGATACTGCGGTGAAGAATGCGCGTCATGGCGGGCCTTTCGTGATCGCTGCCTTTGTCTGGCGGGGGCCAGAATTTCACCGCCCGACCGCCGAGGCAAGATGAAAGCGTTCGCTGCCTCGGCGTTGTTTTCAGCGGATAATTGCCCAAAACCCAAACCTGTCGGCGGAATGCCGAAAATAAGCCGTGGGGATGAAAACAAGATATTGTCAAACCCGAAGAACCACTCCTATAGGTTGATTGTGTAACGGGGATATCCCTACCGATTCGGTCGCGAATGCGGCACGCAGTCTGAATGTTACCCGGTGCCCGCGATGGCGCCTGACAACGTTGACCCTGCTGTGTCGCTGCCTGCCGGTTGTTTGAACAGTATGAGGTTAACGATGGCATCCTATGAATATGAAGCCTTGTATCTGGGCAATTTCACGCGGCTGGATACGTTCAACGGCGGCCAGAACGACGGTGTGGTGGCGCAGGGGGCGATCAATGCCACGATTGGCGGCCAGACCTTCGGCACGCGGGGCAATCCGGCCTTCGCGGGCAGCACGATCCTGTCGCTGAACGACAACAACAGCAGCGCCGGGGTCTCGTTCGATCACAACAATCCAAATCCCCGCGATACGATCACCTATGCGCGCGACGGCCAGACCTATACGACCGAGG
>JAUNTV010000250.1 GCA_030538515.1 Paracoccus sp. (in: a-proteobacteria) | reverse complement strand
CCTGATGCGCGACGCGCTGTCGGAACGCGCCGGGCGGCGCGTGATCCTTGGCGTGCCGATGCGCGGCGAAAAGGCCGAACTGGTCGAAAACGCGCTGCGTAACGCCCGCGAAAGCCTTGCCCGGCGCATGTCCGAAAGCGCCACCCAGTTGCGGCTTCTGGAAGGGCTGGCCGAGGCTTTCGACCTGCCCGGCCCCCCGCGCCGGATCGAGGTTTACGACAACTCGCATATCATGGGCGCGAATGCGGTCGGCGGCATGATCGTGGCCGGCCCCGACGGCTACGAGAAAAGCCATTACCGCAAGTTCAACATCAAAGGGACCGAGATCACGCCGGGCGATGATTTCGGCATGATGAAGGAAGTGCTGACCCGCCGCTTCACCCGGCTTCTGAAGGACGACCCCGACCGTGCCACCGATGCCTGGCCCGATCTTCTGCTGATCGACGGCGGCGCCGGGCAGGTCTCGGCGGTCAATGAGATTCTGGCGG
Organism: Paracoccus sp. (in: a-proteobacteria); assembly: GCA_030538515.1. Taxonomy (GTDB): domain Bacteria; phylum Pseudomonadota; class Alphaproteobacteria; order Rhodobacterales; family Rhodobacteraceae; genus Paracoccus. Next base: position 3,977 of record JAUNTV010000250.1, on the reverse strand, counting down.
AAATGGGCGTGGCCGATATCCCCATGATCGGCGTGGCCAAGGGGCAGGACCGCGATCACGGCAAGGAAGAATTCCACCGCATCGGTCAGCGCCCCTTCGCGCTGCGCATGAACGACCCGGTGCTTTATTTCGTGCAGCGCCTGCGCGACGAGGCGCATCGTTGGGCCATCGGCACCCATCGCGCGCGGCGCGCCAAGGCGGTGCGCGCGACGCCGCTGGATGAGATCGCGGGCGTGGGGGCGGCGCGCAAGCGCGCGCTTCTGGCGCATTTCGGCTCGGCCAGGGCGGTCGGCTCGGCGGCGGTGACGGATCTGATGGCGGTGGACGGCATCAGCGAGGGGCTGGCGCAGAAGATCTACGATCATTTCCGCGTGTAACCCCTTGCGCCGTCGCCCGGACGCCGCAAGACTGCCCAAAACGCGGAGGACCCCATGCGCCTGTTCACCCTTGCTTTGCTGCCCCTTGCCCTGATGGCCACGCCTGTCCTTGCGGCGCAACAATGCGGCTGGTGGTCCAACCCTTCGGCCGGCAATGAATATCTGATCAACGAGGAAGGCGTCTGGGTGCTGCTGGAACAGGGCCGCGACGACGAGCCCATGGATTACGCCCTTCTGGACGAGATGGATATCTCGGCCGGGCTGGAAGGGGTCCAGACCGGCACCGGCTATGGCTATAGCTGCGCCTGCCTTGATTTCGAAGCCGATGCCGAAAACCGCGTCACCCGCATCCTTTCGCCCGGAAAAAGCCAGCCGCTGGCCACCTGCGCCGAGACGCTGGAAGACCTGCGCCCCGAAGGCTAGCCAGCACCGGGCCTGTTGGCAGGCCGGTTCCAGATACGCAAATCCACCACTGCCGCGCGGAAGGTTTCTGCCTGACGCCTACAGCCAGCCGCGTTTCTTGAAATAAAGATAGGGCAGCGCGGCGGACAGCACCATCGCGCCAAGCGCCAGCGGATACCCATAGTGCCAGTGCAGTTCCGGCATCACATCGAAGTTCATCCCGTAGATCGAGGCCACCAGCGTCGGCGGCAGGAACACCACGGACGCGACCGAGAATATCTTGATGATGCCGTTCTGCTCGATCGAGATCAGGCCAAGCGTCGCATCCAGAAGCAGCGTGACCTTCTGCGCCAGGAAACCGGCATGATCGCTTAACGAACGGATATCCAGCGCGATGATCGCCAGATCCTCGTTTGCGCTGCCGCTGCTGGCACCGAGCTTCGGGCCGAGAAAGGCCAGAAGGCGTTCGAACGAGGCAAGGCTTTCGCGGATATTCGAGGTCAGATCGCCCTTGCGCCCGATCGTTTCCAATGTGGTTTTATACCTGCTGCCCTTGCGCGTTTCGGCCCCGCCCTGCCCGAAAACCGACCGCGACAATGCGTCCATATCACGGCCGACGCGTTCCAGAATATCGGCCAGCCGCCCGATCATGGCTTCCAGAAGGGCGACCAGCACGGTCTTGCCATCGCCCAGCCCGAGGTCGGATTTCGCGGCGCGCTGCGGAAAGGTGGTGAAGGCGCGCGGCTCGGAATGGCGGATCGTCACCAGCCGCTGGCCGCTCAGGATGAAGGTGACGGGGGCGGATGATGCCTGTTCGGCATCGGTATGGGATGGCACCTGCGCGGTCATGAAACAGGCCCCGTCCTCGACGTAAAGCCGCGCCGATGTCTCGATTTCCTGCATCTCGTCAAAGGTCGGCAGTTCCAGGCCCAGGCAGGTCTCGACGGTGCGTTCCTCATCAGGGGTGGGGCGGTGAAGATCCCACCAGACGACGGCCCCGGCCCCCTCGTCCACGGGTTTCAGCCGGCCATCCTGAACGTCAAATCGGCGAAGCATGGTCCATCTTTCCGGCTGGTATCGGGGATCGGGGCAAGGATCATCCCAGAAAGCGCAGCCGGTCAAGCGCGCCTTGCAGGATATAGCCCGCCGCGACCTGATCGATGACCTCGGCGCGGCGCTTGCGCGAGGTGTCGCCTTCCAGCAGCGCGCGTTCGGCCGCGACGGTCGAAAGGCGTTCGTCCCAGAAGCTGATGGGCAGATCGCTGAGCCGCGAGATATTGCGGGCGAAGGCGCGGGTGGACTGGGCGCGGGGCCCCTCGGTTCCGTCCATATTGCGCGGCAGGCCAAGCACGATCCCCACCAGCCCGCGATCCGCGATGATCCTGAAAAGCGCCTCGGCGTCCTTGGTGAACTTCTCGCGCCGGATCACCAAAAGCGGCGAGGCCACATGCCGCAGCCCGTCGCTGACCGCGACCCCGATGGTCCTGGTGCCCAGATCAAGCCCGCAGATCGCGCCCGCGCGCGGCAGGGCGGCGGCGAAATCGGTGATTTCCTCGTGGATCATTGGATGATCCCGGCCTGACGGGCGGCGGCGTCGATCATGGCCAGCCCGTCGGGGTTCTGGGCAAACACCTCCTGCGCTTCGGTGTGGACGGCGCGCGCCTGAGCCGCGTCCCCCAGCACCGCCAGCGACGAGATCAGCCGCGCCCATTCGCCGGGCGTGCCGCCTTCGATGGCAAGGCGGTGGGAAAGCTGGTCGACCATGGCCTGAATGAAGGCGCGGCGGTCCTCGGGGTCCATCGCGGCGGCGGCTTCCATGGCGGCGGCATCGGGGCCGGGCAGGGCGGGCGCGGCCACGGGGCCGGGGGGCATGTAATTGGGCTGACCGGCCAGCCATGCCAGATCACCGATCACCGGCCGGATCATCTGATGCCAGGGCGAGGCGGGCGTCGATTCTTCCAGCAGGGCGGCCCAGACCGGGAAGGCGCGGTCGGCGCGGCCATTCTGCACCTGAAGAAGCCCGGCCAGATAGCGGGCCTCTTCGTTGGTGGGATCAAGGGCGAGGGCGCGCGCGATCTCGGCCTCGGCCTGGGGGGTGATAAGGCGGCCCGCGGCTTCGGTCATCAGCGTGGCCAGATAGGCGTGATCGCTGGCGGTGGCGCTGTCGCCTTTCAGGGTGTTAAGCCGGGCGTGGGCGCGCGCGCCCGCCGCGAAATTGCCCATCGACGGCTCATATTCGGCCAGCATGGCCAGCCCCTGCTGATCGTCGGGGTTTTCCGCCAGCACCGCATGCAGGCGCTCCATCAGGCGCTGCGCATCGGGATCGGCGGGCGGCCGGGGGCGGGGATGGGCGGCGAAGCGGGCCTCGGCCTCGGCCTGATCGGGGCGGGCGGCATAGCGCGCCTCGGCGGCGGCGATGCGGCTTTGCAGCCCCATATCGGGCAGGCCCGGCGCGCCGATCTGGCGGTAAACCCCCCAGGCCCCGCCGATTGCCAGCACCAGAAGCAGGATGGCCGCGACCTTATGCGCGCCCGGCGCGGCCGGACCCGCGCCGGCTTTTTGCAGCGCGCGATCGGCATCAAGCACCTTGCGCCCGATCTCGGCGCGCAGGCGATCGGCCTCGGCGGATGAGATGATCTTGCGCGCAAGGTCGCGATCGACCTCGGCAAGCTGATCGCGGTAGACGCGCAGATCATAGGCGGCGGCGGGCCGGGACTGCACCGGCGCGCGCCAGAAGGGCCAGAGAATGGCGGCGGCGGTGATCAGGGTCAGGGCGATGGCGACAAGCCAGAACATGGGCGCTCCTTTCGGCTGGCCCCTGAATAGACGGTTTGACCGGCTGGCAAAACCCCGCCGATCACGGCGCGGGAACAAGATTTCGCCAAACTCCTGCGACGAAGTGTTGCAACCGGCCGGTATCTGATGCGTTAAGGCGCACAAGCGAAAGCGACGTAACAAATCCATACGGAGCAAAACCCATGTCCCAGGAAACCCGCAGCAACAACAACCTTTACTTCATCGTCGGCGCGCTTGTCGTCGCGGTGATCGTGATCTTCTGGATGATGCGGGGCGGCGATACCACGCCCGCCGTGACCGAAACCACCACGCCGGAGGTTTCCAGCGAAGCCCTTATCACCATCGAGACCGAAACCCCCGCCGATGCGACCGCAGCCGACGCGCCCGCAGGCGAAGCCCCCG
>JAUNTV010000249.1 GCA_030538515.1 Paracoccus sp. (in: a-proteobacteria) | reverse complement strand
CCTTGGCCGCCTCGGCCAGCCCCTTGTGATCGAAACCGGCGACCATGTTCCACAGGCCGGAATTGGCATCCAGATAGCGTTTGCCATTGGTATCAATGATATAGGGGCCTTCGCCATGGGTCACGACGACCGTGCCGCGCTGATGCACGCTTGGCAGGTCGGTGAAGCCGTAGAAGCTGAATTCCTCGGCGCGCTTTTCCCAGCTTTGCGTTTGGGGCATGATCTTCTCCTGAAACGGTTTGGCGTCAGGCTATCCTTGCGGATGCGTCTCGGCAATGGGGGCGTTGTCGGGCCGGACGGCACCCAGAATGGCGCGGGGTGCCGCGACGCTGACCGTCACGAAGCTGACGAAAAGCAGCAGATACCACGAGCCGATCTTGGCGAGGCTGACAAGCTGCGCCTCATGCTGGCCAGCGTAAAGCCAGGTGCCGGTGCGGGTGCCGATATTTTCGGCGATCCACAAAAACAGGCTGGCCAGCCCTGCCGCCATGACAAGCGGCATCCGATACCAGCCGCGCGGGCGAAACCAGATCCATGTGCGTCCGTAAATCAGCAGCGTGGCGGCGAACAGGAACCAGCGGATATCGGGCAGGAAGTGATGGGCGAAGAAATTGACATAGATCGCCACGGCCAGAGCCACAGTCAGCCAATAGGGCGGATAGGGCAGAAAGCGCATGTCGAAATTGCGGATCGCGCGCGCGATGAAAGACCCGACCGAGGCATACATGAAGCCCGAAAACAGCGGCACGCCGGCGATGCGCAACAGCGCATCCTCGGGGTAGGTCCATGATCCGGCGGCGGTCTTGAACAGCTCCATCACGGTGCCGGTCAGGTGGAACAGCAAGATCACGCGCGCCTCGGACCAGCTTTCCAGTCGGCAGATCAGAAACAGCGCCTGCACGGTGACGGCAAACAGGAACAGCGCGTCATAGCGGTTCAGCGCCCAATCGGGCTGCCAGATGGCCTTGCTGGCGATGATGGCCAGCAAAAGCAGCCCGCCGAACAGCGCCGACCAGCCCATTTTCAGGGTGAACATGACCAGATCGGTGATCGGGCCGGGCAGGCGCGCGCGCGCCCAATCGCCAAGCCGGTGTTCCAGCCGGCGGGTCGCCTGACCACCCTGGCCCGCATCGGGGCCGGGGCGGGGCGCGGTCACATCCCCTCGTAAAGCGGGAAGCGGGCGCAAAGGGCCGCGACTTCGGCTTTTACCTTGTCTTCCACGGCGGCATTGCCATCCTCGCCATTGGCGGCCAGGCCGTCGACGACCTCGACGATCCAGCGGGCGATCTGGCGGAATTCTTCTTCCTTGAAGCCGCGCGTGGTGCCCGCAGGCGCGCCAAGCCGGATGCCCGAGGTCACGAAGGGCTTTTCGGGGTCGAAGGGCACGCCATTCTTGTTGCAGGTGATATGGGCGCGGCCAAGGGCAGCCTCGGCGGCTTTGCCGGTCACGGATTTGGGGCGCAGATCGGCAAGGCACAGGTGGTTATCCGTCCCGCCCGAGACGATATCGATGCCGCCCTTCATCAACTCATCCGCCATGGCGCGGGCGTTTCTGACGACTTGCGCCGCGTAATCGCGGAAATCGGGCTGAAGGGCCTCGTTGAAGGCCACGGCCTTGGCGGCGATGACATGCATCAAAGGCCCGCCCTGAAGGCCGGGGAACACGGCCGAGTTGATCTTTCTGGCGATGGCCTCATCATTGGTCAGGATGATGCCGCCGCGCGGGCCGCGCAGGGATTTATGCGTGGTCGTGGTGGTGACATGGGCGTGCGGCACCGGCGAGGGGTGCTGGCCGCCCGCGACCAGACCGGCGATATGGGCCATATCGACCATCAGATAGGCGCCGACCTCATCGGCGATCTTGCGGAAGGCTTCCCAATCCCAGATACGGCTATAGGCGGTGCCCCCCGCCACGATCAGTTTCGGCTTGTGTTCCAGTGCCTTGGCGCGGATATCTTCCATGTCCAGAAGCTGATCCTGCTGGCGCACGCCGTAGCTGACGACGTTGAACCACTTCCCCGACATATTGACCGGGCTGCCATGGGTCAGGTGGCCGCCCGAATTCAGGTCAAGTCCCATGAAGGTGTCGCCCGGCTGCAACAGCGCCAGAAACACGGCCTGATTCATCTGGCTGCCGGAATTGGGCTGGACATTGGCGAAGGCGGCCCCGAACAGGTCCCTGGCGCGGTCGATGGCAAGGTTTTCAACGATATCAACATATTGGCAGCCGCCATAATAGCGTTTGCCCGGATAGCCCTCGGCATATTTATTGGTCAGGACGCTGCCCTGCGCTTCCAGCACGGCGCGGCTGACGATGTTTTCGGACGCGATCAGCTCGATCTCGTCGCGCTGGCGGCCAAGCTCCTGCCCGATGGCGGCGCTGATGGCGGGGTCGGATTTGGCGAGGGTTTCGGTGAAGAACTGATCGCGGGTCATGGGCGGCTCCTTCAGGGCGGGATGGCGGCGGTCTAGCGGCTTTTTCGGGCGCCGCAAACCCCTTCGATGCGCGTTTGGTGCTGGACAAGGCAGATCGGCTGACCAAGATGGCGCCATGAAAATGCACTTCATCGCCAGCGAGACCGAAACCGCCCAGGCCGCGCTTCACGAACTGGCGGGCCTTTACGGGCAGACGCCATGGCGCGAGGCCGATGTGGTGGTGGCCCTTGGCGGTGACGGGCTGATGCTGAGCGTGATGCATCAGAACAGGGGCCGCCCGGTTTACGGCATGAACCGGGGCACCATCGGTTTTCTGATGAATGATTACGTGACCGATGACCTGCCCGGCGTGATCGCCGCGGCCGAGGAAACCGTGATCAACCCCTTGGCGATGACGGCGCGAAAGGCCGATGGCAGTGATTATTCGGCGCTGGCGATCAATGAGGTCTCGCTGCTGCGCGCAGGCCCGCAGGCGGCGAAGTTGCGGATTTCGGTCAATGGGCGGGTCCGGCTGGACGAACTGATCTGCGACGGCGTGCTTTTGTCGACGCCAGCGGGTTCGACCGCCTATAATTACAGTGCCAACGGGCCGATCCTGCCGATCGGTTCCGATGTGCTGGCGCTGACCGCGATCGCGGCCTTCCGGCCGCGCCGCTGGCGGGGCGCGATCCTGCCGCAATCGGCGGTGGTGCGTTTCGACGTGCTGGAGCCGGAAAAGCGCCCGGTCATGGCCGACGCCGATTCGCGGGGGGTGGATTCGGTCATCTGGGTCGAAATCCGGTCAGAGCCGGGCGTGCGCCACAGGATCCTGTTCAATCCCGGCCATGGGCTGGAAGAGCGGCTGACGCGCGAGCAATTCGTCTGATCTGTGGGCGGTGATGTGGGGAAGGGGGCTTTGCCCCCCGGCGCCATGCGCCTCCCCCCAAGGTATTTTGGCACTGATGAGGGGGCCTGGCCTGGCGGCGAGAAGCGACCCTTCGGGTCGGGCCATGTCCGGATGTCATCATCGGCGAGGATGGCGTTCACGACCGCCGCGGCCGACTGCGGGTGGTGGGCGTTTCGGACAGGCACATGGTTTGGGTTTCGGCCCAAGGCAGGTATTCTATCGCCGCGTCGCGCCCACCGTCCCGGCGCAGCATTGAGGCAGCGGCTATCAGGTCGCTGTCATATTCATCAGCGAAGGGCAGGTTTCCGGGGTCGTCCCATCGACCGGTGAGGTGGCCGCCCTTGCCCAGAAGGCCAATGGGATCCCAGAGCCGCCAGCCGATATCGCGCAGTTTCGAGAGCTTCAGTCCCGGGTGAGGCGAGAGCGGTGGCGGCGTCATGACCTGCACGCTCAGCGCGCCATCAGGATCGGGGTGCGTGATTTTCCCAGAAGATTGCGCGTGGCACCGCCAAGGATCGCCTGGCGGAAGCGGGAATGGCCGTAGGCACCCATGACGACGAGATCGGCGCCGGTTTCCTCGGCCCGGCGGTCGATGATGTCGCTGATGAGCGACTGGGTGCGGGCGAGTACGGCGATATCGACGCGGATGCCCTGGCGGGTGAGCATCTGCGCCAGTGCCGCGCCCGGATCAGCACCTTCGGGGCCGTTCGGGCTGGGGTCGATCACGGTGATTTCCACGCTTTCGGCGCGTTTCAGAAGCGGCATGGCGCGGCGCGCGGCGGTCAGGGCTTCCTCGGACTGGTTCCAGGCGATCATGATCTTGTGGCCGAAGCGTTCGGGAAGGCCGCGTTCGGGAACGATGAGCACGGGCGCTGAGCCTTCGAAAAGCGCGGCCTCGGTGACGGCGACGGCATCGGGCGAGGCGCGTTCGCCGTAGGGCCGGGTCAGCACCACCAGATCCGAGAAGCGCGCCCGCATGCCGATCAGCGTGGTCAGCCCGCCGACCTGGGCCACCGCGCTGTCGACGGACCAGCGGATATCCTCGGCCTCGAGGCGGGCGCGGATGGTGGCTTCGAGCGCGCTGGCGGCGGACATGGCGCGGTCGATGGTTTCCTGAAACACATAGGCCGAGGCACCCGCGTAGTAATAGCC
>JAUNTV010000248.1 GCA_030538515.1 Paracoccus sp. (in: a-proteobacteria) | reverse complement strand
GGATGCCTTCGCGTTCCAGCCGCTGGCTGATCACATCGGGTCGCCCGATCAGGATCGGCGTGTCATGGCCTTCCTCGATCAGCTGGCTGGCGGTGTGCAGGATACGCTCGTCCTCGCCCTCGGCGAAAACCAGACGGCGGGGTGCCATGCGGTCGGCCTCGAACACCTGGCGCATGACGTTATAGCTGCGGTAGACCCGGCCCTGAAGGCGGCGGCGGTAATCGTCCAGATCAAGCTGGCGCGTGGCCACGCCCGATTCCATCGCGGCACGGGCGACGGCGGTGGCGATGGTGGGCAAAAGGCGCGGATCGAAGGGCTTGGGGATCAGATATTCCGGCCCGAAGGTCAGCACCTCGCCCCGGTAGGCCTGCCCGACCTCGGCCGAGGTGGTCTCACGCGCGAGCGAGGCGATCGCCTCGACGCAGGCCACCTTCATCTCGTCATTGATCTGCGTGGCACCCGTATCCAGCGCCCCCCGGAAGATGAAGGGAAAGCACAGCACATTGTTGACCTGATTGGGATAATCGCTGCGTCCGGTGGCGATCAATGCGTCAGGGGCGGCTGTGCGCGCGGCCTCGGGCATGATCTCGGGCGTGGGATTGGCAAGCGCGAAGATGATGGGCTTGGGTCCCATCTCGGCCACCATTTCGGGCGTCAGCAGACCGGGGCCGGAAACGCCAAGGAACAGATCAGCGCCCTTCATCGCATCCAGCGTGCTGCGCGCCTGCGTGTCGCGCGCGAATTCGGCCTTTTCGGGGTTCAGGTCGTTGCGGCCGGTATGAACCACCCCCTTGCTGTCGAGCATGGTGATATGGTCTTTCTGCACCCCCATCACCATCAGCATCTTCAGACAGGCAATCCCGGCCGCCCCCGCGCCAAGCGCCACGACCTGGATGTCCTCGAACCGCTTGCCGGTCAGGCGCATGGCATTGCTGGCGGCGGCGGCGGCCACGATGGCGGTGCCGTGCTGGTCATCGTGGAAGACCGGGATATTCATCCGCTCGCGGCAGAGGCGTTCGACCAGAAAGCAGTCGGGGGCCTTGATATCTTCCAGATTGACCGCGCCGAAGGTGGGTTCCAGCTTGCACACGATATCGGCCAGCTTCTCGGGGTCGGTCTCGTCGACCTCGATATCGAAACAGTCCACGCCGGCGAATTTCTTGAACAGGACCGCCTTGCCCTCCATCACGGGTTTCGATGCCTGCGCACCGATATTGCCCAGACCCAGCACCGCCGTGCCGTTGGAAATCACCGCCACCAGATTCGATTTCGCCGTATAGCGCATCGCATCCAGCGGGTTCTTCCTGATCTCAAGGCAGGCTTCGGCCACGCCCGGCGAATAGGCATTCGACAGGTCGCGCCCGGTATCCATGGGCTTTGTCGCCCGGATCTCCAGCTTTCCGGGCTTGGGGAATTCATGATAATCCAGCGCCTCCTGGCGGCGGTCATTGGTGATGTCATCTGCTGGCATGCGATCCTCCCTGAAACGTCCTTCTCACCCTGGGTCAATTCGGCATGTTCTGCGCGCGATTTGCAATGCCCGTTTTAAGCCGCGCCCTTGCCGCCCCGCGTCATTCGGCTATCACTGGCATAACGAGCTGACAGGAGACGCGTTTGTCCGATTTCGATCTGGTGCTTTCGGGGCGCGTGGTGCTGAGCACGCGCGAAATTCCCGCCGGTTTCGTGGCCGTGCGCGATGGCCGCGTGGCGCTGATCGGGGAAGGCCCGCCCCCCGCCGCACGCGAGCGCCACAGCCTCGGCCCCGGCCTGATCCTTCCCGGCGCGGTGGATGCGCAGGTGCATTCGCTGTCGCAAAAAGGCGCGGAAGGTTTTGCCGCATCGACCGCGGCGGCGGCGGCGGGCGGCGTCACCACCATCCTTGACATGCCCTATGACGAGGGCGATCTGATCGCCTCGGCGGCCGCTGTCACGCGCAAGGCCGCGCTGATCGGGACCGAGGCGCGCGTGGATGTGGCCCTTTACGGCACCATCGCCCCCGAAGATGGCCCCTCGCGCATTGCCGAGATGGCGGCGGCGGGGGTTTCGGCGTTCAAGTTCTCGACCTTCGGGACCGATCCGAAGCGCTTTCCCCGCATCCCGCCCGCGCTGCTTCTGGCCTGTTTCGCCGAGGTGGCGAAAACCGGCCTTGCCGCCGGGGTGCATAACGAAGATGACGCTTTCGTGCGTGATGCCATGGCGCAGGTGCGCGCCATGCAGATCACCGACTGGCGCGCGCATGGGCTGTCGCGCCCGCCGATGTCGGAAATCCTGGCGCTGCAACAGATCTATGAAACCGGCCATGCGACCGGCTGCCCGGCGCATGTGGTCCATTGCTCGCTGTCGCGCGGCTATGAGATCGCGGCGGCTTATCGCGCGGGCGGGGATCACGCCACGATCGAGGCCTGCATCCATTATCTGGTGCTGGACGAGGAAAACGACGTCGCCCGCCTTGGCGGCAAGGCCAAGATCAACCCGCCCGTCCGTCCCCGCGCCGAACGCGAGGCGCTGTGGCGTCATCTGGCGGCGGGCAATGTGTCCATGGTCTCGACCGATCATGTGAGCTGGTCCGAAGATCGCAAGACCGATCCCGACATGCTGAAAAACGCATCCGGCGTGCCGGGGCTGGAGGTTCTGGTGCCGCTGTTCGTCAGGGGGCTGCTCAGGCGCGGCCTGCCGCTGACATGGGCGGCGCGGCTTCTGGCCGAAAACCCCGCGCGGCATTTCCGGCTGGATCACGCGAAGGGCGGGATCGCGCCGGGCCGCGACGCCGATCTGGTGGTGCTGGAACCCGTGGCGCGGGTCTATGACGCGGCTGCCAGCCGCCATTCCGTCGCGGGCTGGTCGCCCTATGACGGGATCGAACTGCCCTGGACGGTCGCGGGCACATGGCGGCGCGGGGCCATGGTCTTCGATGGCAGCGACGTGCTGGCCGCGCCGGGCACGGGGCGCTTCATCCGCCCGGCCTTCCCCCTTGGCGAAAGGGTGCCGCTTCATGCGTAACCTGCGCGTCGATACCGCCCGCATCGGCGCCGATCTGGATGCCCTGGCCGCGATCACCGATCCCGGCAGGCCATGGACGCGGCGCGCCTTCTCGGCCCGCTTCGATCAGGGGCGCGCATGGCTGACCCGGCGCTTTCAGGATGCCGGGCTGGATGTGGCGCTGGATGCGGGCGGCAATCTGATCGGCACGCGCAAGGGCACGGATGCGGGCGCGGGCACCATTCTGATCGGCAGCCATTCCGATACCGTGCCCGATGGCGGGCGCTTCGACGGGATCGCGGGCGTGATCGCCGCGCTTGAGGTCGCGCGCATGCTGGACGCGCGCGGCATCGTGCTGCGCCATGATCTGGGCGTGGTGGATTTTCTGGCCGAGGAAGTCTCGGTCTTCGGGGTGTCCTGTATCGGTTCGCGGACCATGGCGGGGGTGCTGCCCGCCGATTGGCTGGCGCTGGAACATGATGGCCGCGATCTGCGCCAGGCCATGCGCGATATCGGCGGCGCGCCTGAACACATGTCGGCACGGGGTGACATTCGCGCATTCCTGGAACTTCATATCGAACAGGGCAGCGTGCTGGAAGCCTCGGGCACGGATCTGGGCATCGTGACCGATATCGCCGGGATCACCCGGATCGAGGTCACGCTGACCGGCCAGCCCGGACACGCGGGCACCACGCCGATGAATGCCCGCGCCGACGCGCTTGTGGCGGCGGCAGGGCTTGTCGCCCGGATCGATGCCGAGGCGCAGGCCCGCGCCGCGAACGCCCATTTCACCGCCACCGTCGGCGAATTCCAGATCGCGCCGGGGGCGGCCAATGTCATCCCCGGACACGTGCGCATGCTGATCGACGCCCGCGCGCCCGACCGCGCCAGCATGGTCAGCTTCGCCGGCTGGCTGAACGCCCGGATGACCGCCCTGCCGCCCGGCATCACGGGCGAGACGCGGCTTTTGTCCGACAACCACCCCACCCCCATGAGCGACCGGATCGTCACCGCGCTGGAAGCGGCCGCGACCCGCTGCGGGGCCAGCCACCGGCGCATGGTCTCGGGCGCGGGGCATGACGCGGCCTATATCGCGCGGATCGCGCCTGCCGCCATGATCTTCGTGCCAAGCCTCGGCGGGCGCTCGCATTGCCCCGAGGAATGGACCGATACCACCGATATCGCGCTTGGCGCCGAGGTCATGGCCGAGGCCGTGATCGCGCTGGATCAACAGACAGGAGAGTAACATGCGCCGCATCCTTACGGAAAACGACGTCGAACCCGCCGTGCGCGGCGGCTCGGTCTATGCAGCAGGCGGCGGCGGATGGGCCGATCACGGGCGCAGGCTTGGCTATGCCGCCGTGGGCGCGGGCGCGCCGGAACTGGTTTCGGTCGACGAGCTGTCGGATGATGACTGGATCGCGACCGCCGCCGCCATCGGTGCGCCGGCCAGCACCACGCCGTGGGAAATGCGCGGCGTCGATTACGTCAAGTCGG
>JAUNTV010000247.1:4132-4533 GCA_030538515.1 Paracoccus sp. (in: a-proteobacteria) | reverse complement strand
TCAAGACCCACAAGAAGGACAACCACTCGCGTCGTGGCCTTCTGATGATGGTCGCTCAGCGCCGCAAGCTGCTGGACTATCTGAAAGGCAAGGAAGAGGCCCGCTATCAGGACCTGATCAAGCGCCTCGGCATTCGCCGCTAAGCGCGCGGGCATTGCCGCCCTGACAGGATAGCGCCCGCAGGTCCGACCTGCGGGCGTTTTTCATGACCGGCCTGTCAGCCCCGGCCTTCCTTGCTGTCCGTGTCCCAGCCGCTGATCGCCTTGGAATCCATGAATTCCTCGATCCCCCAGACGCCGCCCTCGCGCGCGCGGCCCGAACAGCCGACACCGCCAAAGAACGCGCCGGGCCCGCGTGATTTGCCGTTCATCTCGACCATGCCGGCCCGCAGCTTGCGCGCC
>JAUNTV010000247.1:0-4122 GCA_030538515.1 Paracoccus sp. (in: a-proteobacteria) | reverse complement strand
TTTTCACCATTGGTTTCCACCATGCCCGCGCGCAGGCGACGCGCCATGCGGTTGCGGCGGTCGCCATCCTGCGTCTGGACGTAATTGGTCAGCCCGTAATCGGTATCATTGGCGATGCGCACGGCCTCGTCCTCATCATCGAAGGGGATGATGGACAGGACGGGGCCGAAAATCTCCTGACGGGCGATGGTCATGTCATTATTCACATCGGCGAAGACCGTGGGGCGCACGAAATAGCCACGGTTGAGGCCATCAGGCAGGCCGGGACCGCCAGCGACAAGGCGCGCGCCCTCGCTTATGCCCTTTTCGATCAGGCCCTGAATCTGGTCCCATTGCTTGCGCGACACCACCGGGCCGATATGGCGGCCATGCTCATGCGCGCTGGCGACGGCGGTTTTTTCGGCCACGGCTTTCGCGGTCTCGACGGCCTTGTCATAAATCTCGCGCTGCACCAGCATTCGGGTGGGCGCATTGCAGCTTTGGCCGGAGTTGTTGAACACATGGCGCACGCCGCGCGTCACGGCTTTCTCATCGGCATCGGCAAAGACGACATTCGCGCCCTTTCCGCCCAGTTCCAGCGCCACTTTTTTCAGCGTGGCGGCGGCGGCGCGCGAAATCTCGATCCCCGCGCGGGTCGAACCGGTGAAGCTGATCATCTCGACATCCGGGTGGGTGGAAAGCTGGGTGCCCACGCCCGGCCCGTCGCCATTGACCAGATTGAACACGCCCGGGGGCAGCCCGGCCTCATCCACGATTTCGGCGAACAGCATGGACGACAGGGGCGCGATCTCGGACGGTTTCAGCACCATCGTATCGCCCGCCAGCAGGGCAGGGATCACCTTCAGCGTGACCTGGTTCATCGGCCAGTTCCAGGGCGTGATCAGGCCGACCACCCCGATCGGTTCCCATGCGATCATGGTCGTGGGCGCATGAGGCCCAAGCGGGCGGATGAATTCGAAATCGCGGAAAGCGTCGATGAAATTCTGGATGTGAAAGGTCCCCGCGCCGACCTGATCGCTGGCCGACATATCGGTGGGCGCGCCCATTTCATGGGTGATCGACCAGGCCATGTCAGCGGCGCGGCGCTTGTAGATTTCAAGGATCTTTTCCACATAGGCCAGCCGCTCGGGCGCGGGGGTTTCCGCCCATGCCGGGAAAGCCCGTTTGGCGGCCGCCACCGCCGCATCCGTATCGGCCTGATCACCAAGCGAGATCACCGCCACCGGTTCCTCAACCGAGGGGTCGATCACCTCAAGATCATTGGGGCGCGCCGGGTCCACCCAGGCACCGTTGATGTAAAACTGGCGCTTGTCCAGAAGCCCGGTCATGATGAATCCTCCATTCATTGACCGAATGGTCGCATTTACGCGGGGCCGGCGCAAGTCCGGGAGATATCGCCGCACCGGGCTTGGCAATGCGCCATCCGGCACTATGTTGGCAGCGAAGCGACCGAAAAGGAGACGCCCATGGGCCTGCGCATCAACGACATCGCCCCCGATTTCACCGCCCAATCGACCGAGGGCGAGATCCGCCTTCACGACTGGATCGGCGACAGCTACGCCATCATCTTCAGCCATCCGCGCGATTTCACGCCCGTCTGCACCACGGAATTCGGTGCCGTGGCGCGGCTGGCCCCGGAATGGGAAAAGCGCGGCACCAAGGTCATCGGCGTCTCGGTCGACGGGGTTGAGGATCACCGGAAATGGAAGCGCGACATCGAGGCTTTCGCCCAGTCCCCCGCGAATTTCCCGATCATCGACGATACCTCGCTGACGGTCTCCAAGGCTTATGACATGCTGCCAGCGGAATTCTATCTGCCGCAGGAAGGCCGCACCCCGGCCCATTCCGCGACCGTGCGCACCGTCTATATCATCGGGCCGGACAAGAAAGTGCGCCTGACCATGACTTATCCGATGTCGGTGGGCCGCAATTTCGCCGAGATCCTGCGCGCGCTGGATGCCGTGCAGGAAACCGATGGCGTGCCGCTGGCGACGCCTGCGGACTGGACCCCCGGTCAGGATGTGATCGTGGCGCTGGCGCTGGATGACGCCGCGGCCGAGGCGAAATACGGCAAGCTGGACAAGAAGCTGCCCTATCTGCGCTTCGTGAAAGACCCCAGACACGGCTGATGCCGAAGCAGGGCAGGGGCCGCATCTTCGGATGCGGCCTTTTTCGTTCAGCGCCCCGCCGGGCCGCCATCGTCATAGCTGAAGCTGATGATGCCCAGATAGCGCAGGCTGGCACCGGGCCGGTCGATATCGGCGGGCGCGGGAATGCGCCAGTCCTGCGGGCGTGCCGGATCGCCACCCAGCATGATCAGGCTGTCGGGGTCGGTGATGCCGGCCCTTGCCGCCCGCGCGGCCAGTTCATCCGCCCATTCCTGCGCCCAGGAAAGGGCATGGAAGCGCTGCGCGATACCGCCGGGGGCGGTTTCATGCGCGGCCTCAAGGAAGTCATGGTCATACCAGGCCGCCCCCTGCGAGGCCGAAAATTCGCTGAGCGGTGCCGCGTCCTCTGCCTCTGCCGCTTCCGTCCCGGATAGCAGCGCTTCCAGCCGCCCCGCGCTGTCGCAGCTTCCAAGCCAGAATTGCGCGGCATGCGCGCGGCGGCGACGCAGATAAAGGATGGTGGGTTTGCCGTCCTGCCCCTGCGCCCGGCGAAAGGCCCGCCGCTGCGCCATGGAAGCGCCCTTCATCGGCTCGAAGGTGGCGGGTTCGCCGGGCGTGAGCGTGATCGGAATGCTGAACGGGTCGAAGCCCTCGAACTGGCCGGTCAGTTGATAGTCGCCTGGCGGAAGGCCCGTGACCTTTATCCCGCGGTGAAGCGCGACCGGCCCGATCTGGCGGCCACCCGGCAAGGTCAGGTAGATATCCAGTGCCAAAGGCCACAGCCAGAAGCGCGGTGCCTTGATGCCGAAAGCCGTCTTGGACATGATCGCGTCCTTGTCATGAAAAAAGCCGGCCCGGATAACGGGCCGGCCTGATTTTACAGAAAGCGTCCGATTACTCGGCGGTTTCTTCGCGCGGTTCGGTGATTTCCGCGCCGGTTTCCTGATCGACCATCTTCATGCCAAGGCGCACCTTGCCGCGATCGTCGAAGCCCAGAAGCTTGACCTTCACTTCCTGGCCTTCCTTCAGCACCTCATTGGGGTGCCCAAGGCGCTTGGCCGCGATCTGGCTGACATGGACCAGCCCGTCGCGCTTGCCGAAGAAGTTCACGAAAGCGCCGAAATCGACCAGCTTGACGACCTTGCCGGTGTAGATCTTGCCCTCTTCCGGCTCGGCCACGATGGACCAGATCATGTCATAGGCCTTCCTGATCGAATCGGCATTGGCCGAGGCGATCTTGATGATGCCATCGTCATTGATGTCGACCTTGGCACCGGACACTTCCACGATCTCGCGGATGACCTTCCCGCCCGAGCCGATCACCTCGCGGATCTTGTCGGTGGGGATCTGCATGGTCTCGATGCGCGGCGCATGTTCGCTGAACTCGCGGCGGCCTTCCGACAGGGCCTTGTTCATCTCGGCCAGGATATGCATCCGGCCATCTTTCGCCTGCGCGAGCGCCTGGCTCATGATTTCGGGCGTGATGCCGGCGACCTTGATGTCCATTTGCAGCGAGGTGATGCCGCGCGCGGTGCCGGCCACCTTGAAATCCATGTCGCCAAGGTGATCCTCGTCGCCAAGGATATCGGTCAGCACGGCATATTTGCCGTCATCTTCAAGGATCAGGCCCATGGCCACACCGGCCACCGGGGCCTTCAGCGGCACGCCCGCGTCCATCATCGACAGCGAACCGCCGCAGACCGAGGCCATGGACGACGAGCCGTTCGATTCCGTGATCTCGGAGACGACGCGGATCGTATAGGGGAAATCCGTCGCGGCAGGCAGCACGGCCTGCAACGCGCGCCATGCCAGCTTGCCATGGCCGATTTCACGACGGCCGGGCGAACCGACGCGGCCGACCTCGCCCACCGAATAGGGGGGGAAGTTGTAGTGAAGCAGGAAGTTCGAGCGCGAATTGCCGTGCAGCGCGTCGATGATCTGTTCGTCATCGCCGGTGCCAAGCGTGGTCACGACCAGCGCCTGCGTTTCGCCACGGGTGAACAGCGCCGAGCCA
>JAUNTV010000003.1 GCA_030538515.1 Paracoccus sp. (in: a-proteobacteria) | reverse complement strand
CGGGCCAGAAGTCGATGCCCTGAACCAGTGGCAGACTTTCTTCGGGCGTCAGGCGGCATAGGACCGCCAGAGCGAGATAGCGCGTGCGGAAATCCCAGCCGCCGCCGTAGGCGTCTATGGCGTAGTTGGACTCCTCACGGCAGATGGCGGCAAAGGTCGGGTAGGTGCTTATGAGAAGATACCGTGCTGCGGTAATAATCTCTGATATCGCTGCACCAGAGGAATAGAGTGCAGAGACAACGTCAAATGCTTTAGTTGAGGCGCTATATGCATCGCCCAGCCTCTGTTTGTAATTCTGAACCGTGTCATCTCGCCTTTCCTCGTACTTACCCATAATTCGTACAGCTGTGGAGATCCTGTCTATCCAGTATTCGTGTTTTTTGCGTGTGTCTCTGACGGTCATCTATCTTGCTCCCTCCAAACCCTTGTTGCCAAAGATTCAACCGTAACCTGCCCATCCTTGCCTACTCGGAGGATAACGGGCTCATAGCTTCCATTCACTTCGAAGGCCAGATCTTCGCCGAGTTCATCGTCGAGACGGTTTCGAATCCATTTCGGTGACATCTGCTCTGTCCCATCCTTTAGCCGGCCTAACCCTGCCGACCCATATTTCGCGTCCACAACATAATAATCCGGCGGTGGCTTCGGATTGCGATAAACCGCATCCAAGCCCTGATGACCGGGTGTGCCCATTGTCGCGGCGGGGCCGTTAACCTTCTCCCATGGTGGCTTTTGTTTCGCGGCCCAGTCGTCGGCCATCATCTCACCGAACTTACCCTTGGTGCTATTCGATGTCTCGGAAATCCGCTTCCATTCACCGTTTTCCTCGACCATCGCCTCGCCATCGGGGGCACGGCGAACGCCATTCGGATCGTCGGGATTGGGCGCTATTCCCCGGTGACATCGCCTATGTCTGGCACGGCGCGCTGCACGCGGCGACCGTGGCCGAAAGCCTTGAGGTCAACGGCTTCGCCATCCGCTCACAAATCATCTGGGCCAAGGACCGGCTGATCCTCAGCCGCGGCGATTACCACTGACAGCATGAACCCTGCTGGTATGCCGTGCGCAAAACCGGCAAGGGCAGCTGGTCCGGGGATCGC
This sequence comes from Paracoccus sp. (in: a-proteobacteria), assembly GCA_030538515.1. Lineage (GTDB taxonomy): Bacteria > Pseudomonadota > Alphaproteobacteria > Rhodobacterales > Rhodobacteraceae > Paracoccus. The sequence goes on along the minus strand of JAUNTV010000003.1, from coordinate 31,429 downwards.
AAACAGACCACGCTGTGGCGCATCGCCAACCGCGATCAGGACGCCGAGACGGTGCATGGCACGCAAAAGCCGGTCGAATGCATGCGCCGTCCGATGCTGAACAATTCCAGCCCCGGACGGGCGATCTATGAACCCTTCATGGGGTCAGGCACGACGCTGATCGCGGCGGAAAGCTGCGGGCGGGTCTGTCTGGGGGTGGAACTGAACCCGGCCTATGTCGATGTGGCCGTGGACCGCTGGCAGCGGTTCAGTGGCGAGGCTGGACGGCGATGGACGCAGCTTTGACGAGGTCCGCGCCAAACGGGGCGGGGCGGGGCATGACATGGCTCTATCTGCCCCCGGACTGCCTGCCGCAAGCACGCCCCTCCTCGGCCTCTCGCTCTGTTCCGGCGCGGGCGGGGATCGATCTTGGCCTCATGCTCGCCCTCGGCGGAGACGGCGGTCCCGGATATCGCACTGTGGGCCATGTCGAACGGGAAACCTATGCTGCGGTCATTCTCGTGGCGCGGATGGCGGATGCGGCCATGGATCAGGCGCCTGTCTGGGATGATGTTGCCACATTCGACGGCCAGCCATGGCGCGGCTGTGTGGATATCCTCTCTGCGGGCTATCCGTGCCAGCCGTTCAGCGTCGCGGGCAAACGGCGCGGCGCTGACGGTCAGCGAATGGTCGGATCGGCCGAGTGCGTGGGGATGGGCAGGCTAAAGCGCAAGAACTCTTACGAATATGCGGTGGACGTGGATCATTGGCAAATCGGCATTCCTTGTCTGCAATTCTGCCAAGATATTTCTGACCTTGTTTAACCTGCTGGCCCCGTAAGATCATGCCTTCCAGCTAACGCAGACGACACCCCTGCTATCCGCTCTGCGGCGCCAAGCATGGCCGCATCCTGTCCATTGCGACCGACCAGCATGGTCATCGACCAGGGCGGGTTCAGGCCCGGGGTGGGCAGGGCCACCGCGCAGCCATCGGCCAGATTGACCAGTGACGGGTTGCGCAGCATGGCGGCGTTCAGGCGGTCGAAGTTGCTCTCTATTTCGGCAATCGTCGGGGGCAGGGCCATCAGCGTCGGTGCCAGCAGCGCGTCGAACCCGGCCATCGCCGCATCGAACCGTGCGGTGATTTCGGCGCGGGTGGCATAGGCTTCGTCGATCTGCGCCTGCGTCAGCGTTTCGGCAAAGCGGATGCGCGCCAGCACGCGCGGGTCGCCGATGGTGGCCAGCCGGTCCAGATCACTGACATAGATGCGGTGTGCCTCGACCGAGACGATGATGCGGTTCAGCCCGATTGCCGCCACAAGCCAACCCAGATCAAGCGGTTCCAGCCCATGCCCCAATGCCCTGATCCGGGTTTTTTCGGCCTGAAACAAGGCGTTGACCTCGGGCGTCAGGGCGTCGGTGAAAGCACCCTCTGGCACCGCCAGCGTCAGTGTCTGCGGCACATCGGCCTGCAAAGGGCGGTCCGCCATGACCGCCAGCACCTGCCGCAGCATCACCGGGTCGCGCGCAATCGGGCCGGGCGTGTCATAGGTCGGGGCCAGCGGATGCACGCCCGTGGGGTCAATCAGCCCCTGACTGGGCTTCATCCCCCACAGCCCGTTCGCCACCGCCGGAATCCGCAGCGAGCCGCCGGTGTCGGTGCCGATGGCCGCATCAACCAGCCCCATCGCCACCGTCACCGCCCCGCCCGAGGTCGAACCGCCCGGCATTACCCCCGGCACCAATACGCTGGACGGGGTGCCGTAATGCGGGTTCAGGCCGACGCCGGAATAGGCGAATTCGGACATGGTGGTGCGCCCGAACATCAATGCCCCGGCCTTGCGCAGCCGCGCAACCGCGACGGCATCGGTTGCGGCGGGCGGGTTGTCGGTCAGCAAGCGGGAAGCGGCGGTTGTGACCTGTCCGGCCTCGTCGAACAGATCCTTGACGGAAATCAGCGCGCCGAACAGCGGCATATCCTCGCCCGCGTTATGGCGCGCGGCCAGTTGTGCCGCATCAGCGCGAATGCGTTCGGGCGAGAACTCGGTAAAGATGGCGCGGCGGGTGGCGGCGGGCAGCGCCTCGGTGCGGGTGATGGCGGCCTCGACCTTATCCAGAAAGTGGGTCATGCGATCTCCGGCAAGGCAGAGGTTTCGTATTCGTGACGGATCTGCCGCCCGGTTGCGGGATCGGTCATCGTCATGCGAAAGCGCGAGGTGGGGCGCACGCCGCCCTTTGCGCCAAGGGTGCCGCACATCATCAGCACGGGTCCGTCCTGCGCCAGATCATCCAGCCCGGCCCCCGCAATCAGATCGGCCAGCGGCCGGATCGCTGTCAGCGTGCCGGATTGATAGGCGACCCATTCGCCATTCTCAAAAACCCAGCTTTCCAGCCGGATTTCGTCCAGCCGGTCCTTGACCTCATCCCACGGCCACAGCTCAATAGCGCAAGGCTTGGCGCAGACCTGTTTAGACATGGCGACCGAATACGCCTCCAGCGCGCGATCGGTGTGGTCCGAGCCAAGCCCCAGCCAGCGCTGACCGCCATGTTGCACGATCAACGGTTCAACTTCGCCCGAGGACGCGCCGCCCACGGTCTGAATCTGCGTATCATGCGTCAGCAGCGCCGCCGAGACGCGATAGAACAGCGGTGTGGCCGAGGGCGGCTTGACGCCAAGCGCGGCAAGTTCTTCGATATGATGGGCGATGGCGGCGGCGTCGCGCCCGGTCCAGCCCGCAATAACAAGATGTGCGGGGGCAAGCGCCAGCGGCGCGCCGTTAACGGTGAATTGCATAGTCAGTCCTTTCAGAAAGCCGAGGGCAGCCACAGCGCCAGACCGGGCAGCGCGATCAGCGCCGCGATCATCGCCACCATGACCAGCACATAGGGGATCACCCCGACGATCACGTCGTTGATCGAGCCGCGCTTGCGTGCGCCTTGCACGACGAACAGGTTCAGGCCGACCGGAGGGGTAATCAGTGCCATCTCGATCAACACGATCAGCAGGATACCGAACCACACCTTGTCATAGCCAAGCCCTGCCATGATCGGCACGACGATGGGAATTGTGGCGACCATCAACGACAGGGTTTCGATGAAGAAACCCAGCACGATATACAGCGCGATCACCAGAAGCAGCGTGCCGAAGGGCGTCAGCCCCGACCCCTGGATCAGCGCCGACAATTGCCGCCCAAGCCCGGCCGAAGTCATCGCAAAGTTCAGGAAATAGGCCCCCACGATCACCAGCATAATCATGGCCGAAATGCGGATCGTGCCTTGCAGCGCCTCGGATATGGCACCACGGCTCAGCCCGCCGCTGAACATGGCGATCAGAACGGCCATCACGACGCCGATTGCGGCGGATTCCGTGGGTGTCGCCCAACCCGCATAGATCGAGCCGATGACCACCGCGAACAGGAACAGGATCGGCACAAGCTGCCCAAGGCTGCGCATACGGTCAGACCAGCCAAAGCTGCGCGACGGGCCGCCAAGGTTCGGGCGCGCCGCGCAAATGAGCGCGGTCACGACGACAAATGCCAGTGCCATGACAAGGCCAGGAACCAGCCCGGCAAGGAAAAGCTGCGGGATCGAGGTTTCGGTCAGAAAGCCGTAAACGATCAGGTTGATCGACGGCGGGATCATGATGCCCAATGTGCCACCTGCCGCAATAGCACCCGAAAACAGCCTTGGGTCATAGTTCAGCCGCTCGGCCTGCGGCATGGCGACGGTTGCCACGGTTGCGGCGGTGGCCACCGATGATCCCGAGGTGGCGGAAAACATCGTTGCGGTGGCGATATTGGCATGGATCAGCCCGCCGGGCAGCCATGACAGCCATTTATCCAGCGCGGCATAGGTGCGTTCGGCCACGCCGCCGCGAACCAGCACTTCGCCCAGCAGGACGAACAGCGGGATGGCGATCAGCGTGGACGAAGCCGAAGACGACCACACCATCTGCCCCAGCCCGCGCAGCAGCGGGAATGAGGAATAGAACTCGGCCACGCCGATGCCCAGCAGGAACATGACGATACCGACAGGGATCGACAGCGCCATCAGCCCCAGCAGGGCAATGCCAACGGTCCAGATCATTGTTCCACCTCTGATCCGATGCCGATGGCGGCGTCAAAGGCTGTGCGTTGACCGGCAATCATGTAAGACAGCGCAATCAGCGTCAGCAGCGTTGCGGTTATGGCGAACCAGACCCAGCCCGCGAACCAGATCCCTTGCGGAATCCACAGCGGGGTTTCCAGCGGCGTGTTGGCGCGCGCCCCGCGTTGCAGCGTCTTTTCCAGCACCGGCCAGCAGTGAACGGCAATCAGCACCACAACCGCATTGGTGACGATCATGGCGAACAGATCCATCGTGATCTGCCCACCCTGCGCCAGCTTGTGGCGCAGGAAATCAATGCGGACATGGGCGCGTTCCAGCAGCGCAAAGGACAGCCCCCAACTGGCGACCGCCGCCACGACATAGCCCGAAATCTCGTCCGAGCCGCCCAGCGATCCCATCTTCAGGGCGCGCATCAGCACATCGGTCAGAATGAACAGGATGGTTGCGATCAGAACCACCCCAAGGATCAGCGCGACATAGCGGTTTATGCGCCGCAACAGGGCGTGCAATCTTGTCATCATGGCGACGGTCTTTCCCTGTGGGCTTTCCTTACTGACTGACGCTCAGGCCGACGGTCTTGCCAACCGTGTCGTTCCAGCGTGTCGCCCAGTCACCGCCCGCACGCCGCGCCCAGTCGGGCAGAACCTCGGTCGTCAGGATCTCGCGGGCGTTTGCGATGTCTTCGTCGCTGGTTTCAACCAGCACCATCGAAGCAGATTGCCCCCGCGCACATTCGCCCTGACCGGTCAGACAGGCCAGATCGCCTTGCAAGCCGCCCTCGGCCGCGGCCCATGCCGGGCCTTCCAGCCCCTCGGATACGGCGGCCAGAAGGGTGGATTGTTGATCCGGGGTCAGCCCGTCGAAACGGTCGGCGTTCATCGCGATGACCACCGGGTCCCAACCGCCCAGAGGCAGGGTCAGCAGGTGGTCGGACACCTCCCACCAGCCCGCCGAATAGCCCGAGCCGGCGCCCGTGACCGCACAGTCGATCACGCCCCGTTCCAGCGAGCCGGGAACCTCGGAAAAGGCGATGTTGATACCTTCGGCGCCCAAAGCCTCAAGGAACTTGGTGGTCATCCGGCCCGAGCCGCGCACCTTTTTGCCGCGCAGATCGGCCAGCGATTTCATCTCGCCGCGGCAGAACACGATCTGTGGCGGATAGGGCGCGATCCCCAGCAGTTGCGCGCTAAAGCGATCGCGCATGATGTCGGCAACCATCGGACGGGCGGCATCGACCATGGCCTTGGCCTCGCTGGCCGAATTGGCAATAAGCGGCACGTCCAGCCCTTCAAGCTCAGGCGCGTCGCCGACCGTGTAATCGGCCACGGTCGCGCCGATGTCGAACACCCCGTCGCCCAGCATACGGAACACATCCGCACCCGCGATGCCCATCTGGTCAAAGCTGGTCAGCTGCGCGCTCATGTCGCCGCCGGTCAGTTCCGGCAGTTTCTCGGTCCAGAACGGCGTTTCAAACTGCTGATACAGCGGCAGGTTGCTCCAACTGCCGACGACGGCGAATTCTTCGGCTGCGGCGGGCAGCGCCAGCAGCGTTCCGGTCATCAAGGTGGCAAGGGTCTTTTTCATCATACTCTCCTGTTGGTTTGTTATTGTGGTCGTCCGGGGCCGGTCAGGGCGCGGGTGGCACGCCCCGCCGGAATGTCGGTGACAAGCATATGTCCGGGTGCGTGGGTGATGGCGAAGGGCAGCCGGGCGGCCTCCAGCACTGCTTGCGGGGTGACGCCGCAGGCCCAGAATACCGGCATATCGCCGGGGTGGATGTCAGGGGCGTCGCCGTAATCGGGATGCGCCAGATCCGCGATACCGATCTGCGCCGGGTCGCCCAGATGCACCGGCGCGCCATGGGCCAGCGGGAAACCGTTGCAGATGATCGCGGCCTCGATGGCATCAGCGGCAGGCATGGGGCGCAGACTGACGACCAGTGGCCCGGCAAAGCGCCCCGCCGGGCGGGTCTGAATGTTGGTGCGATACATGGGCACGTTCCGCCCCGCCGCCTGATGGCGCAGCGGGATACCGGCGCGGGCCAGCGCATCCTCGAAACTGAAGGAACAGCCCAAGGCAAAGGATACCAGATCGTCGCGCCAGAGTCCCGCTATATCGGTTGGTTCATCCGTCAGAGCGCCGTCCCGCCACAGACGATAGCGTGGCAGATCGTGGCGCAGATCAATGTCCTTGCCCAAGGTCGGCAGGGATGGGTCGCCCGGTTCACCCACCGCCAGCAATGGGCAGGGACGCGGGTTCTGCTGGCAAAAACGCAGGAAATCGACGGCGTCGGCCTTGGGCAGGATGACCAGATTGGCCTGCAACGCATCGCCGCCCATCCCCGCCGTCGGGCCGGAAAACGCGCCCTGACGGATCGCGGCGCGCATAGCTTGCGGATCAGACAGATCGACGGATTGTTCCAACGCCAGCGTCCCCCTTTGTGACTGTAATCAGTCTGCTGGCGAGGTTTATGCGAATCAATAGTTCAATTACTGTCGATAGTGATCTGTCTGTGCGATCAGTCGTTTGCGCTTCTTACGGCGGCGGCAGAGACTTCGTGTCCGATTTCGTCATTCCTTTCGGGCAGATAACAGATCACGAACTCCAGATCAGGCAGCCGGGCCTCGGGGGTGGTGGGGATTTCCTCCAGCCCGGCGTGTGGCCAGGCTTTCACAATGTCATGCGGAATCGTCCCGATCCCGAACCCCTGACCGACCAGATGCAGAATCGTCGCCAGCGAGGCCGAACCATGCACCGCCGCCGCCACCTGCCTGCGACCCGGAGACAGCAATTGCACCACGCGGCGATAGGGAATGGTCGCCTTGGGAAAAGAGACGACAGGCAACGCCGCCAGATCGTCAATCCCGGCCGGGTGAGGCAGGGTGAAGTGCTGCGGAGACACGAACCAGCCCAATGTGATCGGGGGCAGTGGCGTCAGGTTGGCACCGCGCGGCGCAAGGTCGCGCATCAGAATGACCACATCCAGATCGTCCCGCGCCAGTTCCGCCGCAAGCTGTTCCGAGGTGTCCACGGAAATGTCAAAGCGCAACAGCGGATGGCGATTGCGCAGATCGGTCAACATCCGGGCAAGGATGGTGTGGGTGATGGTCTCGACGACGCCAAGCCGGACGACCCCAGCCATTGTGCCTTGTGTCAGCTCTCCCAGAATACGGTCGCGCTGGGTGACCAGAAGTTCGGCTTCATCGCACAGCCGCCGCCCGACAGCCGTCAGGCGCACGCCGCGCCCGTCGCGCTCGAATATCGTGATCTTCATCCGGTCTTCCAGATGCCGCACCCGGCGCGAGATGGCCGACTGTGCCAATCCGGTTGCTTCGGATGCGGCGCGAAAGCCGCCGTGGCGGACGATGGCGCGGATGATCTCGATATCGCGAAAACCGAACATCGGGGGTTCCTTGGCAGGGCCGGCCTTTTGTCAGACCGGCCCTGTCCGGTATATCTGCCGCGATCAGGCGGATAAAGTCCGCCCCTTCAGGGAAAGAACGGGAACAGTAGCGGCCGCAGGGCCATGCAGACCACGGTGCAGACTAGGATCAGGGGCAGGCCCGCGCGGGTATAGTCGATGAAGCGGTGTTGCCCCGGACCCAGCACCATGACGTTGGCAGGCATGCCGATGGGGGTGCCATGGGCCAGCGATCCGCCGATAACGATAGCCATCAGCACAGCCCTCGGGTCGGCGCCGATGCTGACAAACGTTAATGATTTCAGTGCCGTGCTGATCCGGCCACGCCGAAATATTCCGGCATCCTGCTGCGCGGTCCCGGCGCGATGGCGATGGATCGCGACAGATGCCGGGCCATGGCGGCGACGGGACCGGGGGCATCGCCCGCGCTGATGCGGTCGGTAATCTCGCGGTGGTCAGACAGGATCTGCGCCGCCCTGCCACCCGCCGGCAGGTGCAGCGCGCGGATCCGCGATGTTTTCGCCGCAGGGAGGGTAAAGGAACGCACCTCGGTTACTCAGAGCAAGACAGGCGAACCCGTTCGCTTCGAGATCACCGAGACAACACGTCAGGCTCTCGAGCGCTGGATCGCTGATCCGGAGATGCTCGGGCGAGAGTATCTGTGACCGGGCCGTCTTCACCACAGCGTGCATCTGTCGACGCGCCAGTATGCCCGCATCTTGCGCCACCGGGTTACATCGATCGGGCTTGAGCCGAGCGCCTATGGCACGCATTCGATGCGGCGGACGAAGGTGGCGCAGATCTGCAAAAAGACCGGCAACCTGCGGGCCGTTCAGCTTTTGCCGGGCCACACCAAGATGGACAGCACTGTCCGATATCTCGGCGTCGACCTCGACGACGCGCTGACGCTGTCAGAGGGGATAGATTTGTAGCCACCAGCCGGTCGGCCGCTTCTCTGTCGGCCGGCCCTGAACAGACGGTCGTTCATTGCCTTGCGCTGCATTGCATCCCTCCGGACCGGTTGCTTATGCTCGCCGCAACGATACAAGCCGTGCAGAGGAAGCTGACCAAAAACTCTGAAATTGCGGCGTGGACCGGCCACCTTCAGAAGAAATGCGCCCGTCCATCGGGCTGCACCGCACGGCTGACCGGAATGCCATAAAGGAGAGTCAGGTTCTCGGCGCTCATCACTTGATGGACCGGGCCTGAGGCGATGATGCTGCCCCGGCCCATCAGCAGGGCCTCATCGCCGAGGCTGGCGGCCTGGTCGGGGTCGTGACTGGACAGGATCACGGCGGTGCCATTTGCGGCCAGACTGCGGATGGCTTGGCTCACCTGAATGCGGTTGGCGAAATCGAGGCTGGCGGTGGGTTCATCCATGACGATGGCGCGGGCCTGCTGGGCCAGCGCGCGGGCGATCAGCACCAGTTGGCGTTGGCCGCCGGACAGGCGGGTGATTTCGGTGGCTGCCAGATCGGCGATGCCCAAGGCCGCCAGTGCCTGCATGGCGCGCTCATGCTCGATTGGGCCGGGGCGGCTGAACGGGCCGAGCCGGGCGCTCGCGCCCATCAGCACGATGTCCAGTGCCGTGAAGGCAAAGGGCGTAGCCAGCGATTGCGGCACATGGGCCAGCCGCGCGGCGATCTGCACCCGCGACAGGCTGGCCAAGGGCGTGTCGCCAAGGGTGATCTGCCCCGCAACCGGCGGGATCAGGCCCAGAAGGGTGCGGAACAGCGTCGTTTTGCCGGCGCCATTGGGGCCGAGCAGGCAGAGGATGCGGCCGGGATGCAGAGTCAGGTCTATGTCGGCGACCAGTGCCTTCCCGGCATGGCCTACCGTCAGATTGCGGGCGGTCAGCAGCGGAGTCACTCGGCCCACGGCTTCGCCCCACGCGCCAACAGCCAGACGAAGACCGGCGCGCCAAAGACCGCCGTCAGGATGCCCAAGGGCACCTCCATCAGCGCGATGGAGCGCGCGGCGGTATCGACCAGCACCATGAAGCCCGCGCCGATCAGGACGGCGGCGGGCAGCAGCCGGTCAAAGCGCGGCCCGGTCAGAAGCCGTGCCATATGCGGCACCATCAGCCCGATCCAGCCGATGATCCCGGCCATCGCCACCGCCGCCGCCGTCATCAGCGTGGCGCAGGCAATGACCAGCAGACGCAGGCGCCCGGCCTCGATCCCCATGGCGCGGGCCTCGTCATCGCCCAAGGACAGCATCCCGATCCGCCAGCGCAGTGCCACCAGCGGCACAAGGCCGATCAGGATGGCCGGCAGGGCGGCGGCGACGTCGACGCGCTTGGCCCCGGCAAGGCTGCCCATCAGCCAAAAGGTGATGGCGGGCAATTGCTGTTCGGGATCGGCCAGCAGCTTGACCAGCGAGATCCCGGCCCCGGCCAGCGCGCCGATGGCGATGCCGCACAGCACCATGACCAGCACCTGCCCGGCCCCGCGCAGCGCCAGTGTCAGACCCAGCACCAGCCCGACCGTGACAAGGCCACAGCCAAAGCCCATCAGCTGAATCGCCATCACCGGCAGGCCCCAGAGGATGCCCAGCACCGCCCCGAACCCGGCCCCCGCCGACACGCCCAGAATATCGGGCGAGACCAGCGGGTTGCGGAACACGGTCTGATAGGCCGCGCCCGCCGCCGCCAGCGCCGCACCGACCGTTGCAGCGGCCAGAATGCGCGGCAGGCGGATGTTCATCAGCACGGTGACGGCGCCGGCATCGCTGCGGTCGCCGGCCAGCGTAGCGATGATCTGGCCGGGAGACAGCGGATAGGGTCCGATCATCGCCCCCAGCAGCAGGGCCGCGGCCAGCCCTGCCAGCAGGCCGGCCAGAAGGGGCCGCTCAGCCGTCAAGCAGCGCGCCTAGGGTCGCGTCATCAGGCTCGACCCCATAGAACAGGCCGTAGAACTCCTTGATCTGCGCGGCCAGATCGCCCTGTGCGGCGTCTGGATACAGCTTGTGCGTCAGCCAGATCAGCCCGGCCAGCCGGTTGACCGAGGGCGGCATGTCGATAAAGCCGAACGGGTTTTCCGGTGCCAGATAGACCCGGCCATTCGTGACCGCCGGCACCCCCTGCCATTCCGGCATCGCGCCCACATTTGCGGCAAAATCGCGGTCGATGGTGATGATCACCTCGGGTGCCCAGGCCTGCACCTGCTCGGGCGAGGCGGTGACCAGCCCGCGCGTTTCGGCCACGGCGACATTGCGGCCGCCGACCCGTTCGATGATCTCGGCATTGATGGAACCGCGCGCGGGCGTCTCAAGCCCCTCGGGGCCGCGGGCGAGATAGACCGTCGGGCGCTGATCCTCGGGGATCGTTGCCAGCAAGTCGTCGATGCTGGCCAGTGTCGTTTCGGCATAGCTCGCCAGTTCCTCGCCGCGCCCTAGCACGTTCAGGACAGCGGCCATCTGGCGGATGCCGTCGGGCATGGTCGCGAACGACCCGTCGATCAGCACATAGGGCAGGTTCGCCTGTTCCTGCACCCGGTTCGCGAGGTCGATATAGGTGTCGTTGACGGTGCCGTAATCGACGATCAGATCAGGGGTCGCGGCCAGCAACACCTCAAGATTCAGCGTATCGCCGCGCCCGGTCAAGCGGCCGAGTTCGGGCAGGCCCTGCACCTCGGGGCGCATGAATGGCATGTCGCCCGGCCGCAACCCCCGCACCCAGCCGATCATCGCCTCGGGCTTCAGCGTATAAAGAAGGACGGCGGCGGGCGGTCCGGCGGCAAAGACGCGGGCGGGGTTGTCGGGGATTTCGACCTGACGCCCGGTGGCATCGGTGATCGTGTTTGCCGTCGCCGGAAAGGCGGTCGCCAGCGCCAGCGCGGCAGCGGTCAGAAAATGCTTCATGTGCGGGCTCCGAATATGGGTTTGATGTCAAGCAGGGGTGTGCCGTCGAGGCAATCGAGGCCCCTGACCAGCAGCACCGGCCCGTCAATGCGCAAAAGGCGGACCTCGGACGAGGCGATCGGGTTGGGGCGCACGGGCGAGCGCAGGGCAAAGGTGCCGGTGGATGTGTCGCCGAAATTCGGATTCTGCCGCACCGCATCGCGGCGAGCCTGATCCATCCAGTAGAGGATTTGCAGCCGCTCCATGCTCTCGACGCCATAAAGGGCGGGGGTCCAGAGGTCATTCACCTCGACCCGGCATTCGGGGCCGTTCTCGGGATCACCCTTGCGCGGGCAAGTGCCGCGCTGCGTCCATGGCGTGCGGATGCGGCCGATGAACCACAGCCCCGCATCGAAATCAGCGGGCGTTTCCACCGCCTGTTCGTGCGGGCGAAGCGGAGCAAGAGTGTCAGTCATCCACGCCAACCATGACGTCGGACGCCTTGATGACAGCGGATGCCTTGGATCCGACGCTCAGCCCCAGTTCCTTGACCGCCTCATTCGTGATCGAGGCGGTGAGGATACCCCCGCCGATGTCGATCCGGACATGGCTGGTGACCGCCCCGGTGACGATCTCGACGACGGTTCCGGGCAGAATATTGCGGGCGCTGAGTTTCATGGCGGCTTCCTCGCGGGTGGATATGTTTCAAGGGAAACATCGCTTGGATGTCGTGGCCGGTCAAGTGCGGCGGCGTGGCGCGATGCGAGAGCCGCTAGGTAAGGGATAACGCTCGGAGACCTGACGATGCCGCCCGCAGGGCGCTCACCGCGCGTCTGATCTTGCCCCGGTTCCTCCTTGCGACGGCAATCGTTCTGTCCCACTGTAAATAACGAATGTCAGGAGGCTTACATGACACAGATGCGCATTCGCTATGTCTGTTCCGATCAGGAGCAGGAAACCGATGCGGCGCTGACCGATGCCGCGACGCTGGCGATAGGGGCAGGCATGCGACTGACCGGGACGGTGCAGCCCGTCGATGGCGACAATCGGGCCGAGAAATGCCATATCATCCTTGCGCTTCTGCCTGACGGCGAGCGCTGCGACATCAGCCTGCCTTTGGAGCCGGGGATGACGGGTTGCAGGCTGGATGCCGGCGCGCTGGAGGATGTGGCCGTGCAAGTGCAGGACCGGCTGCCAGACGCTCAATGCCTTCTCGTCAACAAATTCGGCAAGCAAGAGGCCGTCGGCCGCGGCCTCGTCACCGCAATCGGTGAAGCCTGTGAACGCGGCCTGCCTGTTGTCGTCGGCGTTTCGCCGCAATGGCTGGCGGCATTTCAGGATTTCGCGGGCGATGCCGCCGAGCCACTGCCAGCTGACGCGAGTGTCATCGTGAATTGGTTGGACGACGCTTGTGGGGCCAGCGCTGCGTGACCTCTTGCTGTGATTATCCTGTCGCCGTTTCGGGCTAAGGCTTCCCTAACGGCGTCGATACAGCAATTGGCGTTAAGCGCATGGCCGCGCCTGTCGCACCGACTCTCGGAACCATAGACAGCGAGCGCGTCTCACCCAGAGGCGTCGGCGCCATAGAGCGGCACCACGGCCCGGTGCGCGCGGCTGCCGTTTTGAAAGCTGACGATCCTGACCGGCAGGCCGTATAGCGCGGCGATGCGGCTCTCGGTCAGGATGTCCTGACAGGGGCCAAAGGCGGGGGCCGCATTGGGCAGCATCAGCAGCGCCGTGTCGGCGATGGCCAGCGCGTGATTGGGTTGATGCGTGGTCATCATCACTGCCAGCCCCTGATCCGCCAATGCGCGCACGAGGTTCAGAATCCGGTCCTGATTGCCGAGATCCAGCGCCGAGGCCGGTTCATCCAGCAACAACGCCGCCGGCTCTGAGGCGATGGCGCGCGCGATCAGCACCATCTGGCGCTGACCGCCCGACAGCGCATCGAATTGCGCCTCTGCCATATCGACAAGCCCGATCACCGACAGAGCCTCCAGCGCGGCCTCGCGGTCGCGGTGACCGGGCATCCGCAGCAATCCGATGTGACGCGCGCGCCCCATCAGCACCATGTCGATCACGCGATAGGGAAAGGCGCGGGCAAAATCCTGTGGCACCAGCGCCACCGTGCCGCGAGTCGCAATTCGCCCCTGTGTCGGCGCGCGCAGCCCGGCGGCCACGCGCAGCAGCGTGGACTTGCCGGAGGCATTGGCGCCCAGAACCGCCAGAATTTCGCCGGCCTGAACCGTGAAATCCAGATCGCGGAACTGCCAGCGGGCGCCGTCCCAGCTATGCGCGGCACCTTCGGCGCGGATTGGGGGTTCAGCCATCCATGCGCCTTTCCCGCACCCGCCACAAAAGGGCGGCGAACATCGGCGTGCCGATCAGCGCGGTCAGGATGCCCAGCGGGATTTCCGACGCGCTGATGCTGCGCGCGACGTTGTCCACCAGCAGCAGGAACGAGCCGCCCAACAGCGCCGAGGCGGGCAGCAGCACCCGGTGATCGGCCCCGACCAGCATGCGCGCCAGATGCGGCACCACCAGCCCGACCCAGCCGATCATGCCCGACACCGCAACCTGCGCCGAGACAATCAGCGCCGTCAGCATCAGCAAGAGCCAGCGTAACCGCGCAACCGGAATACCAAGCGCGCGGGCGTCGTCATCCCCAATCGACAGGATGTTGATGCGCCAGCGCAGCGCCAGCAGCGCCGCAGCGCAGGGCAGCACCGGTCCCGCCAGCAAAGCCGCCTTGCCCGCATCGGCCGTGGCGAAACTGCCCAGCAGCCAGAAGACGATCACCGGCAGCTTGTCCTGGCTGTCAGCCGTGAATTGCACCAGACTGACCAGCGCCCCGAAAAAGCCCGAAACAACAACTCCCGCTAGCACCAGCACAAGGATATTGCTGCGCGACACGACCGAGGCGAACAACCAGACCAGCACCAGCGCCGACAGACCAAAGGCGAAGGCCGCGCCCACCAGACCCAGATGCTGCCAGCCCAGAAGGATCGCCAGCGTCCCCCCGAAGGCCGCACCCGAGGACACGCCCACCACCTGTGGCCCGACCAGCGGATTGCGAAACAGGCCCTGAAGTGTCGCTCCGGCCAGCCCCAGCCCCGCCCCAGCCAGCGCGGCCATGATGACGCGCGGCAGCCGGACCACGACGACCACGCTCCATTCCATCGGCGTGACCGGCTCGGCGGGCGCGAGCCAGGGCGAAAACAAAACTCGGACCACCCGCCCCGGCGAAATGTCGAAGCGCCCGATCCCCAGCGAGACGATGGCGGTGGCGACCAGAACAGCCGCCAGCGCCCAGAGGATGCGCAATTCGCGGCGCGCCGCAGCGCGAGTCACGGCTGATAGGGGACGCGATAGAAGCGCCGGTAGTAGTTGTCGGCGCGGGCGTTCATGTCGATATCCTCGAAGCGTTCGGGATAAAGCGCCTTGGCCATCCACAGCTCTCCCAAGGCCATCGCCTCAGGCATGGGATAGCCCCAGGCCTTGGCGTATTCCGGCATCAGCCAGACGCGATCCTGCTGCACCGCCTCGATCGGCTGCCATGCCGCGCCGGATTTGATCTCGTCCACGACCTGCGGATAGCGGTCCTGCACAAAGATCACCTGCGGGTTCCAGCCGAGGATTTCCTCCATCGTGACCTGCTTGTAACCTTGGATCGACTCGGCTGCGACATTTTGGGCCCCGGCATGGGCCATCATCAGCCCGGTATACTTGCCGGTGCCATAGGTGGTCAGATCCGGGTTCGCCATATAGGCCCGGACGCGATCACCCTCGGCCACATCCGCCAGCCTCTCGGCCAGCAGAGCCCGCGATTCCCCCGCCGCCGCGATCAGCCCCTCGCCTGCCTCGGCCTTGCCGAAGACCTCGGCGATCAGCCGGACCCCGTCCCGAAAGCCGTTTTCATAGGCGGTGTCCTCATCCTCGACTTTTGGGCTTTGCTTGACCGCCTCATCCGGCGGAACCTCCAGCAATGAGATCGCAATCACCGGCAGTCCCACGGATTCGATCTGCTCGCGCATCTCGGCCGGGGCGTAATTGGTGACGAAGACGACATCGGGATCCAGCGCCAGAAGCTCCTCGATATTCACGCTGACTAACCCGCCGGGCGTGCTCAGATCCTCGATCCCCGGCGCCAGCCGCTTGAAACCGGGCCCGAGTTGCTTTTGCCATTCGTCCAGCACGCCGACGATCTGGTCCTGTGCGTCCAGCTGCACCGCGATGTTCAACGTCTGGTGCTGCAAGATGACGGCGCGCTCGATGGTGTCGGGAACGGTTACCTCGCGCCCGATCTGGTCGGTAACAGTTCGATCCGCCAGAGCGGGAAAGGTCAGCCCGACGGCCAGCACCAGCCCCAATGCAAGCCGCGCCACCGCGCGATCATGTATCATCATCATTATCCCTCCGGTCTGTCGCCTCTTGGCGATTCGATATATTTAGTTAAACATATCGAATGGAGAATAACAGGATGGGAAAGCCGCCGATCACCCTCGCCGTGGCGGGCAGCCTGGCCCCCGCGCTTTCGGCATTCGCTGGCGCGTTCACCGCAAAAACCGGATACGAGGTCCGGATTCATCGCGGCCCCGCCGGGCTGCTGACTCGGGCGATCCGGGACGGCTTGCCAGCCGAGGTCTTCGTCTCGGCCAGCCCCGACGGACCGCGGCTGCTGCATCGCGAGGGTCTTTTCGGTCCGGCCCGCCCGATCGCCCAAAACCGCATGGTGCTGGCGGCGCGGGTCAACCCGGGCGGTCCCGGTGATGCTCTGGATCTGCTGGCCGCCCCGCATTTGCGCATCGGCATGTCCACCCCCGGCGCCGATCCCAGCGGCGATTATGCCGCAGCTTTCCTCGACCGGCTGATCGCGACGGATCCGGGGCGCTGGTGCGGGCTGCGCGACCGCTGCGCCAGCCTCTACGGCGCCACGCTGCCCGATGGCGACACGCCGCCCCGCAGTCCTGCCATGGAGGCATTATGCGAGGATCGGGCCGACCTGCTGATCGTCTATGCGACCACCGCGGCCCGGATTGCCGAGGCTGTGCCCGGAACGCGGATCCTGCCTCTGCCACCAAAGCTGGCGCCGCCAACCGAAGTTTGCGCTTGCGCACGGTGCGACGGGTCCGAGCCAGCGTTTCGATTCTTCGAAGAGTTACAAGGCCCGGACTGCGCGGAAATTCTGCACCGGCACGGCTTTCTCGTGAAAGGTCGAGCGCAACTTGAAGGTCGCGAATAGCCAGCCGCCTCAACTTTGGCAGAACAACTTATCGCATCTACCCCTGACGCCCGATCCTGTCCCAATTTCGCACCAACATCGTGCCACAAAAAGATCGTCGAGTCGCCGCAACCGTAACATCGAGCCATTTTTCGGCATGCGTCGGGTGAAGGATAGCGATACGCTTCAGTTTGGCTCGGTGTTCAGGCGCCCCGTCCGTCTGCTTTGGGGCTAAATCGGCCGTTGATCTTCCTCGGAGCAAACGGCCGTTTTCGGCCCTTTTTTACCTCGGTCGCGTCTCGTTACCGCGAAGGCGGGAAACGCTGCGATAGTTGATGTCTCCGCGTTTCCCGCCTTCGCTACTGTCGGGATCAGGCCACTGGTGCTGAAGATCACGCAACTGCCTGCCGAAGCTCAGTGCAATCGTGTGCCGATCTGGATGAGAACCAGCACGAATAGCAGATATTCCGCGAATAACCACATATACCATTAGAGTGAGGCCCCATACGATATCCATTTGTTCGACTCTCCTTCGCTTCGATAACGTTGTGAGACTTCGATGGGAGAAGGATGTAGCGCTGCGCGATGGCAGATCAGCCAGTTTTCGAGGCGGGCGAGGGCGGTGTGGGTAATCCCGAGGAACCTGCGGCTGGGGCATCTCGCCTATAGGTTCAGCAGGGTGGGGAGCCAAGACAGCGTTTAAGGATATTCCCGCCTTTTGCCGTATCAATTGGTTCTGGCGGCCTGCACGATGATTGTTCGCATGTTCCCGGACCGTTAAGGTTGTTTCATCAGCTACGCCCCGGACCGACGGCAATGTTATCCAGCCATTCGCTTCACGACCTGTTTGCACCGGCCGGCTGGCGTGAGGCCTTGGTTTCTGCGCCGGTGATCGCGCTGATCCTGGGGATCGGATTTGCTCTGGGCACACCATTGCCTGCGGTTGTGGCGGCTGGCGCGGCGTTCTCGGTGGGTTTTGGCGCGTTGAGAGCGGCAGGACGGCGGTGCTGGCAGATCATGTTTGGCACGGCGGCCGGGCTGGTGCTGGCGGCTTTCGCGGGAAGCCTGGCTGGGCATTCGCTGATCGCCACGCTGGTTGGTGCGGCTGGTTTGGCGGCGATTTGCGGGGGTTTGGCGCTGTATCAGCAGGACTGGTGGTGGCTGGTTTTGCAGATCACCATCGCGTTTGTTGTCGCCAGCTATTATCCAAACGATCTGAACGGGGCGTTGCATCGGGGGGCTTTGGTCGCGGCGGGCGGTCTGGCGCAGGTTCTAAGTGTTACTTTGCTACGTTGGCTGTGGCCGGCAGCGGTGCCGAAGGTTGCTCTGGCGCCGCCCGGATCCCCTGAACGCTGGCTTGTTGTCGGTCATGCGGCACGATCGGCCGTGGCGGTGGGTGCGGCTGTCATCATCGCGCGTGGCTTGGGTCTGGAACATAATTACTGGGCGCCGATGACCGCTTTACTGATCCTGAAGCCAGGCCTTCTGGCGACGCGGACACGGGGACTGGCGCGGATCGCGGGGACGTTGCTTGGCTCGCTTTGTTCGACGGGATTCGCGCTGATAACCGGGCTGTGGCTGCCAATGATGATCGCTGCAATCACAGGCGCGGCTTTTGGGGCCTATACATTCCGTGTTGCGCATTACGCGGTGTTCACCTTTTTCGTGACGGCGACAATCGTGTTAATGCTGGATCTGGTTCATGGTCATCCACTGGCCAATGCGAGCCAGCGGATTATCGCAACGCTGCTTGGGGCGGGCATTGCGATCATCTGCGCCATCGCGGCCCCGGCATCGGTTCCCGCGCCCGGCAAGGACCGGGTGCTGGATCACGCTCCGGGAACAGAGACCCGGCCCCCGGCCGCGCGGCGCTGAGCGAGAGCGCGAAGGGTGGCGGCTGTCGCGCACGCACCGGCAACGGCGAGGATCACGGGCACGAAGAAATCCGTGTTGGCCCGCGTGAACTCCATTGTCAGGACCACGGCCGTCACCGGCATCTTCATCGACACCGATAACAATGCCGCCGCGCCGATCAGGGCGAAAGATCCGGCGGGAATCGCGGCCCCCGTAAGCGCCACCCAGCCCGCGCCAAGGATCAGGGCGATCAGCGCGCCGATGGTCATGCCGGGGGTCAGCAGCCCGCCCGAGGCGCCCGCCCGTAGAACAAGCACCGTGGCGACCAGTTTCAAGACGATCAGCACCAGTGCCAGACGGGGGGTGATCCCGCCCTCAAGCCCCAGTTGGATCGGGCCGTGGCCGTTGCCCAGCAACTCTGGCACAATCATGGCGGCAAGACCGACCGCAGAAAAAGCGGCCAGACAGGCCGGAATCATCCAGCCATTCCGCAGCCCCGCCTTGCGGGCATCGCCCGTCAGCCGCGCATAGGCGTGACCCGCAAGACCAAAAAGCGGGCCACACAGAACCGCCCAAAGCACCAGCGAGCCGTCCATCGTCAGATCAGGGATGCGATAGGTGATGATGTCACCCAGAAAGGCCCAGGCGATATAGGCACCGATGGTGCAGGCGCTTAGCGCAGCAATCGTGTGACGGGCGGCAAGGCTTCGCAGCAAAACCTCCAGCACAAACAGGGCCGCCCCCAACGGGACGTTGTAAACCGCCGCCAGCCCGGCCCCTGCGCCGCAGGCGATCACGGTGCGCAGATCCTCGGGTTCCAGTCGCAGGTGGCGGCCAACCCAGCCTGCCAACAGGGCACCGATCTCTCGCGGGGCGACTTCGCGCCCAAGCGGAGAGCCAAGGGCAATCGTGACGATCTGCAATGCGCCATGTGCCACAGTCGGGCCGGGCGGCATCGGGTGGGACGGGTCGTCCACGGCCTGCGCGACGGATCTCAGCGGGCGGCCAAAGCGGTAAACCAGCCACCAGCCGATCCCGGCAATTGCGCCGCACAGGATCAGCATCGCAAGCCTGCGCCATGGCGAGGCGGCGCGGACGCCGTCCAAGAAACTCTCGTCACCGAACAGGTCGTTCAGCGCATAGCCATAGGCCAGATGCTGAACCATATGCAGGATCAGCGCGATCAGACCGCCCGCCGCCCCCGCAAGGCACCCGGCCAGCAAGACCGCCAGAGCAAAGGCATATGACGGGCGGGTCAGGCCATTGTCAGACATGCTTGCGATCTTGATCCGCCGCATGGGGTGCCATCCATACCCGCGCGGCGGCCAGCGGCAGCAGCAGGCCCAGAACCATCGCACCGGTCGTCACCAGCACCGTGGCCAGATCCGCCGCAAGAATACCCGCCAGTTCCACCCTTTGCGCCGCATCGGCACTGGTCAGGGCGAACAGCGCGCTCATCGCGCGAAAGGCGAACAGGCCCGGCACCAAGGCCACCACGGCGGCAAAGCCGATGGCGGCGAAGGGCAGGTTGCGCCGCAGCGCCATCGGGGCCAGCACAACCCCCACGATCAGACAGGCCAGCCCCGAGGCCAGATACATCGGCATCGCAAAGTCATGCATCGCCAGCCAGCGCAGGCCATGGGCCAAGGCACCGACCAGCATTGGCGGCAGATACATACGCGGCGGGGCAGAAAAGAACACGCTATAGGCCAGTGCGGCAGCGGCAGCGGCGGGAACGTCCCATGCAAGCCGGGCCGATCCGACGGGTTCCGCCGGGGGCAGCGAACTGCCGCCCAACAGCAGACCGGCCACCACGCCCGCCGCGATGGCCGTCAGAATGGCTATGCCAAGGCCAAGCCGGGCCAACCCGATCTGGATGCGGCCCGCCACGATGTCGAAGCTGGCGTTCAGCAGATGCGGCCCCGGCACCAGCACCATGCAGGGGCACACAGCCACCAGCCGCTGCGCCGAGGTCAGGTGCAGGTGGTCGGCCAGTGCGCCGAACAGCCCGGCCAACAGTGCGGCGGCGAAGGCTTGCCAGATACCGCTGATCCCATGCGCCCCCATCCGGCGACGCAGCAGCCCGCCAAGCCCGGCTGCCAGCGCAATCATCAGCATCGAGGCGGGGATATGCCCGCCAAAGATGATCGCCAGCGCCACCGCGCCAAGCGCCGCCGCCCCGGCAAAGGCAAGATTGCCCGAGGCTGGCAGCCGCGCCGCCTGATCCACCGCCGCGCGAAAACCCGCACGGGGCAGATGCCCGGCCATCAGCGCCTCGCAAGCGTCGGTGACAGCGGCAACGCGGCGCATGTTCACCGCCGCAGGCTGGCCGGGGGCCAGGCGCAGGGTGCCTGTGGGATCGTCCCGGTCCAGCACGCTGATGCCATCCCATCCGGGCATCACCGTCAGGTCGCGCCCGAAATGCCGGGCCAGCCGTGCGCCCATATCCAGCGTCTCGGCGGTGCTTTGGCCGTTGCTATGCAACAGCGCAAGAGCCGTCATCAGATCGGCCAGATCATCGTCTTGTCGGCTCATCCGCGCCCCCTGAAAGGCCCTCGCGCCCCGGATTGTCGGGGCGCGAGGGTGGTTTGGATCACTTGTAAACCGGCTGCCACATGGCGTCCTGCACGGCCTGCACCAGATCGTCGCGGGGGTTGGCGACCCCATCGGTCGCCGCCTGTTTCGCCACCGCCACCGCAACCGTGGCCGAGGATGCCCGCAGGTTGCTGACATCGGGCAAAAGCGAGGCACCAAGCGCGGTCGGATCGACCTGCCCCGCGACCGCCTGAGCGGCGGCCAGCAGCATCCCGTCGGTCACATGGGATGCGCCCGACACGATGGTGCCAAGCCCAAGCCCCGGATAGAGCAGCGCATTATTCGCCTGTCCGATGTGATAGGTGGTGCCGTTGTAATCAATCGGATCAATCGGGATGCCGGTGGCGATCAGCGCGCGGCCATCGGTCCACGGAATGATGTCGGCGGGCATCGCCTCGATCTTTTCGGTCGGGTTCGACAGCGGCAGGATGATCGGACGATCAACGCCCTTGGCCATCGCGCGGATCACGCCTTCGGTGAATGCGTTATGGTCGGTCGAGGTGCCGATCAGGATCGTCGGCTTGACCTGCTCGACCACGGTTTGCAGGCCGATCTTGCCATCCTTGCGGGTCCAGTCCGCGATTTCGGAGGCAGGGCGGGCATAGGCCTGCTGGTAATCGGGCAGATCCTTCATGTCATCCGTCACCAGACCGTTGATGTCGATCAGCCAGACGCGGGCCTTGGCATCCGCATCCGACAGCCCGGCGCGGATCATCGCGGCGTGGATCTGGTCGGCCATGCCGGTTCCCGCCGTGCCTGCGCCGTAAACCACCAGCCGCTGATCGGCAAAGCTTTGCTTTGTCACCTTCAGCCCCGACATGACCGAGGCAATCACGATGGCCCCTGTTCCCTGCATGTCATCGTTAAAGATGCGGTATTTATCGCTGTTGTTCACCAGAATGCGCCGCGCGTTCGAGGGGCCGAAATCCTCAAAATGCAGCAGCGCCTTGGGGAACATCTTGCTGGCCGTCGCCAGATAGGTGTCGATCAGATCGTCGTAGCGCTTGCCGGTGATCCGCGCGTGACGGTTGCCTAAGTATGCGGGGTCGTTCAGCAACTGTTCGTTATCGGTGCCGACATCAAGGTTCACGGCCACCACGCGGGCCGGATCAATCCCCGCCGCCGCCGTATAAACCGCCAGCTTGCCCACCGAAATGTCGGTGCCATTCACACCCCAGTCGCCGATGCCAAGGATTTCCTGCGCATCCGAGACCACGATCAGATCGACATCATCCGGCCCAAGCCCCAGCGTCTCGAACGAGGCGCGCAGATCCTCGGGCCGGTCGATGGACAGATAAACCGCGCGAGAGCGGCGGTAATCCCCGCTCCATTTCTTGATCGCCTCGCCGATGGTCGGGTCATAGACGATGGGCAGCATCTCGGCCAGATGATCAAGGATGACGCGGAAATACAGCACCTCGTTACGGTCGTGCAGCTGGTCCAGATAGATGTATTTCTGCAAATCGGTTTCAAAGGACGACACCTGCGCATAGGCCCGCGCGGCCTGCTGGTCCAGCGTTTCCACTGCCGCCGGCAAACGCCCGGTCAGCCCCAGCCTCGCGCGTTCCTCGCGGGTGAAGGCGGTGCCTTTGTTGGTCAGCGGATCGGTGATGACGGGTGGGCGTTTGGGCATGATCTGTTCCTGTCCGGAAAACGGTTCGGGTGGTCGGAAAACGGCTGCGGGGTGACTATGTTCGGCCCGGCAAGGGCCTGTCAACCCGGAGATGCGCTTGACTTTTCACTTCGGCGGGATTCAGTCTGACCCTGGGTCAACCGGCGGATGACGCGTGGCGGAAGGTGCAATATTTGTCTTCTTTTTCATCAACTAACCCGATTTTCGGCCCGATATCCGGGCATCAAGGGTGATCTGAGATGGCCGAAGCCCGCCCGGCATGGGTGCGATATGCGGCGGCGGTGGTGCTGACCGGGCTGATCGCCGGTCTTGCGGGGATGGTTCTGGCGCTGCTTCTTCATCTGGTCCAGCATCTGGCCTTCGGCTATGGGCTAAGCGATCTTTTCGGCGGCGAAAGCTTTCTTGACGGCGTGCGCCAGACCCCGCCCCTGCGCCGGCTGGTGGTGCTGATCCTGTGCGGCGCGGTGGCGGGGGGCGGCTGGTGGCTGGTTTACCGCGCGGGCAGGCCGCTGGTTTCGGTCAAGCGCGCGGTGGCCGATCCGTCCGTGCCGATGCCCCCTGGCGCGACGCTGGCGCATGTGCTGCTTCAGATCGTGACCGTGGGCATGGGCTCCCCCCTGGGGCGAGAGGTCGCCCCGCGCGAGATGGGCGCGATGATCGCGGGCTGGCTGGCGCGGCACCTGCATCTGACGCCCGAGGATATGCGCAGGGTTCTGGCCTGCGGGGCGGGGGCGGGGCTGGCCGCCGTCTATAACGTGCCCCTTGGCGCGACGCTTTTCGTGCTGGAGGTCCTGCTGCGCAGCGTCGACGCGCGCGCGGCGGTCTCGGCGCTGGCGGCCTGCACCATCGGGGCCTATGTGGCGTGGACGGGTCTGGGCGATCTGATCCCCTATCACATCCCGCGGCTGAGCATGGACCCTTCGCTTGTCGCATGGGCGGTGCTTTGCGGGCCTTTCTTCGGGGTGATGGGGCTGGCCTTCGCGCGGCTGACCGCATCGGCGCGCAAATCCGCGCTGCGGGGCGCGCGCATGATCCCGGCCTGTCTGGCGGCATTCACCCTGACCGGGCTGGTATCGATGCTGCTTCCCGAGATCCTCGGCAATGGCAAGGGCCCGATCCAGATGGGGCTGGAGGCCGAGGTAGGGCTGCGCCTTGCCCTCTTGCTGATCGTGCTGAAACTGGGCCTGATCGTCATGGTTCTGCGCGCCGGTGCCAAGGGCGGGCTGATGACGCCGGGCATGACCATCGGCGCGCTGGCGGGCCTTGTGCTGGGCATCGGCTGGAACCATCTGACCGGGGTTCAGATCACGCCCGGCTCTTTCGCGCTGGTGGGGGCGGCGGCGCTTTTGTCGGTGTCGATGAACATGCCCGTCACCGCCATCGTGCTGAGCATCGAATTCACCCGCGCCGGTCACGATTTCTTCATCCCCGTCATTCTGGCCGTGGCCGGTGCAAGCGCCACGGCGATGCTTCTGGCGGGGCGCATGAAGGCCGCGCAAGGCTTCCCCGACATCCCTTCCCCCTATCAGGACCGGAGCGCCCATGATCGCTGAACCCGCCCCGCTCAAATCCATCTCGTCGCGCCGCGATTACGTCTGGCTGATCGTGGCGACGGTCTGCATCGGCGCTTTCATGGGCCAGCTTGACGCCAGCATCACGCAACTGGTGCTGCCCAGGCTCGAGGTCCGGTTCGACAGCAGCGTCGATGCGGTCAGCTGGATCGCCATCGTCTATATGATCACGGTCGCCGCGATGCTGCCGGTCTTCGGCAGGCTGGCCGAGATGTTCGGGCGCAAGCTTCTTTACGCGGGCGGGTTTCTGATCTTCGTCATCGGCTCGGCGCTGTGCGGTCTGGCCCCGTCGCTGGGCTGGATGCTGGCGGCGCGGGTGTTGCAGGCCATCGGTTCGTCGCTGCTGGCGGCAAATTCGGTGGCGATCATCGTTTCCGCCACCGATCCGCATCAGCGTGGGCGCGCGCTTGGCATTCAGGCGGCGGTGCAGGCGATCGGGCTTTGCGCGGGGCCGACGCTGGGGGGCATCATCCTGTCGCTGGCGGATTGGCGCTGGGTGTTCTGGATCAATGTGCCGGTGGGGCTTCTGGGCTGCGTCATCAGCCTTCTGGTGCTGCCCAGGACCGAGCGCCCGAAGGAACGCCAGCGTTTCGACATGGCGGGCGCGCTTTATCTGGTGCCGGGGCTGGGCATGATGATGCTGGGCATCAATCAGGCCGGAAGCTGGGGGCTGACCTCGCCCGCGATCATGACGGCGGCGGCGCTGGCGGTGGTGCTGCTGGTGCTTTTCGCCCGGCACGAGACCCGCAGCGATGCGCCGCTGGTCACGCTGGGCCTGTTTCGTGATCCGGCCTTCAGCCTGGGCAATCTTGCCGGTGCGCTGGCCTATGCGATCCTGTTCGGCCTGTTCTTCGTGATGCCCTTTCTGTTCGAGCGGATTCACCACGAAACCGCGCTGCGCGCGGGGCTTTCGCTGACCGTGATCCCGATTGCGCTGGCGGCGCTGGCGCCCTTCAGCGGGGGGCTGTCGGACCGGATCGGCAGCCGGACGATCTGCACGGGCGGGATGCTTGTCTGCGCCGCCGGGCTGGCGGGGCTTTACTGGCTGTTGCGGGGGCAGGGCAGCGGCACCCATGCCGTCACCGGGGCGATGGCGGTCGTCGGGATCGGGCTTGGCCTTTTCGTCGCGCCCAATAATAACGCGGTGATGAGCGGGGGCGGTGCCTCGGCCCATGTCGGGCAGGCGGGCGCGCTTCTGAACCTGACGCGCAATCTTGGCAGCAGCCTTGGCATCGCCATGGCCGCGGGTGTGCTGTCATCGCAGATCGCGGCCCATGGCGGCGCGTCGCATCAGGCCGCGCCCGCCGATCTTCTGGCCGGGGTCCGCATGGTCATCGGCCTTTTCGTGCTGGTCGCCCTGACCGGCGCGGCGGCCAGTTTCCTGGACCGGGGCCGCCCGTCAGCGCGCGGGGGGGCCTGAGGCCCCGGTGGCCGCGCCCTCGCGGTGATAGGTTATCGTCCGCGCCACCGATATCGCCGGCCGCTTCTCACCGGCCAGAACCTCGAAATCCAGGGTGTTTTCGGGCGGGACCAGGGGGCAGGTGACGAAATTCGTGAATGCGCAGGGCAGGGCCACGGCATAGTTGAAATCGATCCAGTCGATCCGGCTCATGGTGGCATCGGTGAATTGCAGTTCGATCACGCGGCCCGCGCCATAGGTCAGCGGCCCGCTGGTCCTGTCGCGGATATGGGCGACGGGCTGCACCCCTTTCGCGGTATCCTTGCCGATGATCACCAGATCATAGGTCTTGCCGCCGAATTCAAAGCTGAAACGGCCCAGACGCGGCGTGTTTTCGCGGATATGCGGCTCGACGGTCTCGGCCTCGAAATCCACGCGCCCGGCAGGCGTATAGGTGCCGGGGATGCGCCATGCGGGGTCGTAGTCGAAAGCGGTGACGCCGGCATCCTCGGCGCGGACGGCATGGCGCGGGTCGCGCAGCCGGATTCCATAAAGCCGCCTGCCGTCATGGCCGCTGCGCAGCAGGGTCTCGACCTCGCAGATGCCGAAATAGACCGGCTGGCTGTCGCCATGGCCATAGGTCTGGTTGCGTCCGGGGATGATCTCGACCGGGTGGGCGGGATAGGTGCCGTTCACCGACAGGTTCGGGCCTTCCGGGGGCGGGGTATAGATGATGCGGCCATCCCTGACCGACCAGAGGCCGGGCAGAAGCTCGAAGCTGATGTCCTGCTGATCCTCGTCCAGCCAGTATTGCGCGACAAGGGCGGTCCAGCCATAGGGGCGGAACATGGTCGCCACATGGGCATGACGCCATTCGCGCCACTGGCCTTCCAGCTGTTCAATCGTCGTCATCCGTGACGTCCTTTCGGTCATTGCGGCACCGCCCGTCAGCGGCCGGTGATCTCGGCCAGAAAATCCAGAACGCCCCGCCATGAGCCGTCATCGGCCCGCGCATTGCCCGAGGCCGTGCCGCCATTGCTGAAGGGCACCTTCGAGACGGGATGCGCGCGCGTGATCAGCGTGGCGGGCACATAGGGCAGGTTGATGGCATGGCCGGCGTTGTCGAAATCGAGATGGCGCACCAGATGCCCGTGCCCGTGGCGCGCAAGCGCCGAGACCACCATCCGCGAATACATGCTTGAAGGCCATGCCCGATCGTCGCGCCCCGAAATCAGCAGCACGGGGCCGGCGATCCTTTCGACCGGGATGCGTGGCGTCGGTCAGGGCGCGGTGCTTCAGCCCCTCGAAAAACACGGAATGGTGGCGGTCGGGTGGTGCCGCCCCGTCCCACGGATGCCAGTCGACCGCGCTGTTTCCCTGCCAGAGATGGGGCAGCGCCTTGCCCCCCCGCGTCCAGGTCGTCCCCTGCCAGCCGCCGCGCGCCGGATCGCCCGCGCCCTGCGCGCCATGCACCATGGCACCGGGGACATAGGCGATCACGGCAGAAACCAGATCGGGCCATGTCGCGCCCAGAAGAAGCGCAAGCTCGCCGCCCCGCGACTGCCCGCTAAGCGCGACGAAGCCCGCGCGCGGCTTCAGCATGCGGCGCACCCAGAGAAGCCCGGTTTCCAGATATTCCAGCGGCGTTTCGGTGATGAAGGGCTGCAAGCCCGGCGCCTTGAAATAGCCAAGCGCAAGCGCCTGATACCCGCGCGAGGCGTAAAGCGCCGCGCGCGGCTCATTGATGCCCCCGCCCGAGCCGTTCAGCACCACCACCACCGGATAGGGGCCGGGGCCGGCGGGGGTGAAAAGCGTGCCGACCAGCCCGTCCTCGCGGATATCGCGGCGGGTGACGCCGGGGGCTGCGAAGCGCTGGATCATCCCGGCGCTGCTTTGCTGCCCGTCCGCGGTCTCAAGCGTCAGCATGGTCCCGAGCGGCACCATCACGTCATCAGCGAAAGCATCGGGGCCGGGCGCGGCGGATGGCTGCTGGCTCCAGATCAGGCCCATGGGCGAGATTTCGGCATAATCGCCGCCGACCGGCGCGTCACGGGTCAGATCGACCGTGCCTGCCGCATCGGCCATGAAACGCGCCCGGCTTTCCCAGAGCGCCCCGCCAGACCGGATCGTGCTGGCCGAGATCGTGACCAGCGCATCCGCGCCAAGGTTTGAGGCAGTGATCCGGCGCGGCGCATCGATCATGCCATCGGCGGGCGTGACCGAAAGGCGCGGCGCGGCTGAAAAATCCGGGGTCATGGGGCTGCCCTTTCGTCCATGCGGGCCAGATGGGTGTTCAACTGATGCAGGAAATCCGCGTCCAGACGGGCATCGGCTGCCAGCCCGCCGCCCTGCGGCCAATAGCCGCCGCCGCCCCGCCAGTCGTCTTGCAGCCGGGCCAGCCGGGCCAGCCATGCGGGATCATCGCCCGCGCGCGACGGGTCGAGCGCCAGCAGAAACAGGCCACGCCCCTGCGCATCACCGCGCCCGCCACCCGCCACCCCGGCCAGAAGCGCGACGATCAGCCCAAGCAGCGATCCGATCCGCCCGCCGCGCGGCAGAAGGGCAGCGACCTGCGCGGCGGTTCGCGTCGGCTGGCCCCCGGCGTCAAGCGCGATCCCTTCGGGCAGGGTCGCGCCAGACGCCTGCGCCTGCCGGATATCGGCCATGGTGGCGCTGCTGCTGGCGATATCGATGACCACGCGCGCCTGCCCCTTGCCCATGGCAAGCGCCAGCGGGTTGGTGCCGATGACCGGCCGCGTGCCGCCCTGGGGGGCGACGAAAGGCGGGCCTTCGGCACCGGCCATGCCGATCAGCCCCTGATCGGCCAGATGGCGCATGAAAGGGGCCAGCCGGCCAAAGCCCCGGACGCCGCGCAGAAAGGCCGCCGCTATCCCGAAGTGCCGCGCCGCGCCGGCCAGATCCAGCGTCGCCCCGGCCACCGCCAGCGGCGCGAATGTGCCCGCGCAATCGCGCCAGACCAGCGGCTGATCCACGCCCGAGGGGGGCAGGGCCGTGCCACCCGGCTGCCATTCATCCAGCATGGCGATGCCGAAACGCGGCTGGCCCAGAAGATCGGCCTCGACCAGCGCCGATGCGGCAAGCCGTGCCGCCGGACCATCGCCAAGCCCCGCCGACAGGCGCGCGACGGCATCACCCGCCGCGATCATCGCGGCACCGCCGTCGTGGCCGGGATATCGGCGCGGATCTCGCTGTCCGAGAGATAGCCCAGCGCGATCAGCCGCTCGATCAGAAAGGCGCGGCTGTCCCGGATATGGGCCTGTTCGATCGCGGCGGCGGTCTCTCCGTCGCCGGTCTCGATCGCATCGACCAGCGCGCCATGCTCGCCCGAATGCTGCCCGGCCTTGACCGAGAAATCGATGGCGAAGCGCAACAGCCGCTCCAGCTCGTCAAAGAGGTTTTCCGACAGCGCGACAAGGCGTCTGTTGCGGCTGCAACGCGCGATGGCAAGGTGGAAGCGCCGCGCCACCTGCTGCATGGCACCGATATCCAGCGGCGCGGCGTAATCGCGCAGGATCAGGCGAAGTTCCGCGATCTCGGCGGGTGTCGCATAATGCGCGGCCTGCCGGGCCGCATGCGGGCCGATGGCGGTGCGCAGGTCCAGAATCTCGTGAACCGCCTGCAAGGTGATCGGCGCGACCCGGTAGCCGCTGCGGGGCAGGATGGCGACCAGCCCGTCACCGGCCAGCTTTTGCATCGCATCCCTGACCGGCGTTTTCGAAACCCCGTAACGCCCGGCGATACCCGCCGCATCCAGCGTCGTGCCGGGCGCGATCTCGCAGCGCATGATGTCCTGGCGCAGCGCCAGATAGATGCGCTCTGACGCGGGAACGGCGGGAACGGCGGCGGATGTGGCGGCGGGGGTCATCGGTTCTTCCGGCCTTTCACTGTTTGGCCCATGGGACGAAGCGCCGCTCCAGCGCCTCAAGCGCAAGGATGGTCAGATAGCCCATGACCGAGATGACCACGATCCCCACGAACATCCTTGAGACCGCGAAGGTCTGCCATGACGCCCAGATGAAGAAGCCCACACCATTGCGCGCGCCAAGGAATTCGGCGGCGGCGATGATGATATAGGATGATCCGGCAGCCAGTTTCAGCCCGGTGAAGATGCCCGGAAGTGCCGCGGGAAAGGCGATGCGCGAAAAGGTCTGGAACCGGCTGGCACCTGCGTTGTGCGCCACATCCATATAGATCCGGGGGGTCTGCATCACCCCGCCAAGGGTATTGTAGAACATCAGGAAGAACACGCCGATGGCGATGACGACATATTTCGACATGTCGCCAACCCCGAAGATCAGCAGGATCAGCGGCAGGATGGCGATCTTGGGCACCGGATAAAGCGCCGCGAAGATCGGCCCCAGAACCCGGCGCGCCGGGCGCGAAAGCCCCAGCACAAGGCCAAGGACCACACCGGGGATCGCCCCCATCGCATAGCCCACCGCGACGCGGCGCAGCGTCGCGCCGATATGGACGAACAGTTCGAAGCTGACGATCATGCGCCAGGCGGTTTCGGCGATGGCACTGGGCGCGGGGAAAAAACGCCGGTCGATCACGCCGAGCCGGCTGGACAGTTCCCAAAGCAGCAAAAGCAGCAGCGGGCTGAAATATGAGGCGATGCGAAACAGCGTCTCGCGGCGCGCTGGCGCCTTGAGGCGGCGCAATTCGTCCTCGGTCAGGGGGCGGGGCGCGGGCGTCATCCTATGCTCCTGCCTGCTGGCGTGATCCCAGAAGGTGCCAGACCTCATAGGTCAGGTCCCAGAAGCGCTTGTCGCGGCGCATCTCGACCACATCGCGGGGCCGCGCGAAGGGCACGGAAAGATCGGCGATCAGCGTGCCGGGGCGCGGCGACATGACCAGCACGCGGTCGGCCAGGGTCAGGGCCTCGTCCACGCTATGGGTGATGAAAACCACGGTCTTGCCGGTGGTTTCCCAGATGCGCAGCAGCTCCTGTTGCAGGACCAGCCGCGTTTGCTCGTCCAGCGCGCCGAACGGCTCGTCCATCAGCAGGATGTCGCGGTCATCGACCAGCGCGCGGGCGACCGAGACCCGCTGTTTCATGCCGCCCGAAAGCTGATGGGGCCGGGCATGGGCGAAATCCGAAAGCCCGGTCAGCGCCAGAAGCTCGCCCACGCGGCGGTCCCGGTCGCGGCGCGCCACGCCCTTCAGGCTGAGCGGCAGGGCGATGTTTTGCGAAACCGTCAGCCATGGCAGGACCGATGCTTCCTGAAAGACCATGGCGGGCGGGCTGTCACTGTTGAGCGTGACGCTGCCGCCGAGCGGCTGTTCCAGATCGGCAAGGATGCGCAGCACCGTGGTCTTGCCGCAGCCGCTTGGCCCGACGATGCAGACGAATTCGCCCCGCGCGACCGAAAAGCTGAAATCCGAGACCGCAACCGTCACCCTGCCGCTGTCGGCGTCATAGAAGGCTTTGGTCAGGCCTTCGACCTTGATGGCGGGGCGTGTGGTGTCGGTTGCGATCCGGGGCCGGGCCAGCATCAGGGCCTGCCCGCCGCCAGTTCATTCGCGCGCGTCAGCAGGTCAAGCCGGTATACGGCGTCGATATCGGCCAGCCCCTCATAGTCCAGCGCGCCGCGATTGCGGAAGAACTCCTCCTGCTCGCGCACGGATGCCATGTCGATCGCGCCATCCTCGGAGCGGACGGTATAGGGAATGCCGCGAAGCGAATCCGGCTCGGTCCCGGTATAGGCCGAGACGATGGCCAGAACCGTGTCATCATCCCAGCCGCCGTTATCCAGCAGGCGCGCGGCTTTCAGATAACCGGCCATGAA
>JAUNTV010000246.1 GCA_030538515.1 Paracoccus sp. (in: a-proteobacteria) | reverse complement strand
GAAATCAAGGATATTGCCGCCGCTTTTCATGCCGATCATCAGCCCGATGGCAGGCTTGCCGTTAAAGCGGAACAGCGATTCCGGCGGGTCCTGATAGCCGCGCCGCACCGTCGCCACATTGGCCAGATTGAAGTAGCGGTCGCCCACCAGCAGGTTCACGTTCGAAATCGATGTCGTGGTGCTGAACTGCCCGTCGACCCGCACGAGGATGCGTTCATGCCCCGACTGGATGACGCCCGAGGGCGCGATGGCGTTCTGATTGTTCAGCGTGGCCAGCACCTCATGCAGGTTCAGCCCCAGTGCCGCCAGCCGCGAGGGCGAGAATTCCAGATAGATTTCCTCATCCTGAACGCCCATCAGCTCGACCTTGCCGGCCAGCGGCAGGGCCTGCACCTCGTCGCGGATCGCATCCACCCGGTCACGCAACTCGCGCATGGTGAAGCCGTCAGGCGTGAAGGCATAGATATTGCCGAACACATCGCCGAAATTGTCGTTGAAGCGGAAACCGGCGAATTCCTGCGGGAAATCGGGGCGGATATCGGACATCATCTGGCGCACACGGTTCCAGACGGCGGGCACGTTCGGGCCTTTCACATCCGGCAGAAGCTCGACGTAGACAACACTTTGCCCCGGCGTCGTGACCGAGCGGGTGAATTTCAGCTCATCCAGTTCCTCAAGCTTGTTCTCGATGCGGCGAGTGACCTGATCCAGCGTTTCATCAATGGTCGCGCCGGGCAGGGCTGCGGCGATCACCATCACCTTGATGGTGAAATTCGGGTCCTCTTCGCGGCCAAGATTGACGTAGGAAATCGCCCCCGCCAGCATGGATACGATCAGCAGGAACCAGACAAAGCTGCGATGTTTCAGCGCCCAGTCGGACAGGTTGAACCGATAGGATGGGGTCATGGCGCGATGCTCCGGCCGACGGGCTGGCCTTCGGTCAGGGAATGCGCGCCGCGAACGACGACTTCCTCGCCCGGCGAGATGCCCTCGGTGATGCGGGCGAGGCTGTCCAGCCCCGGCGCGATGACGACCCGGCGTTCCGAGACATGGGCGGTTTCACCGTCGCGGGTGACGACCCAGACGGCAGGCGCATCATCGGTGCCGGCAATGGCGCTGGCGGGCAGGCTCAGATAGCTGCCCGTCGCATCCGCGCGCTGCGCCCGGATCAGCGAATTCAGCCGGAAATCGGCGGTTTCATCCATGGCCAGATAGACGCGCCGGGTCCGGGTCGCGGCATCGGCCAGTGGCTCGATCCGGCTGACATGGCCGGTGGTGACGGTCGCGGGGTCGGCTTCCAGCCGGATCGTGACCCCCGTGCCGACCGGCAGGCCGGAAAGTGCGGCTTCCGGCAGATCGATCACCGCTTCCTGCGTGACCGTATCGGACAGCGTGACGATGGGCGTGCCGGCATTCACCACCGCGCCGGCATTTTCGAACACCGCCGAGATCACCCCGTCGAAAGGCGCGGTGAGACGGGCGAAGCCCTCGGCATCCTCGGCGCGCGCCAGTTCGGAACGCGCCTGATCCAGCCCGGCCGCGGCGGCGGTCAGGCTGCGTTCGGCCTGTTCAAGCTGCGCCTGCGTGGCGACGCGGCGCGTGACCAGATCGCGGACGCGATTGGCGGCGGTCCGGGCGGTTTCCAGCGTCACTTCGGCATTATCGACGGCGGCGCGGGCGGCGCGCACATTGTCTTGCAGATCATCCGGCGTCAGCTTGGCCAGCAGTTGCCCGGTCACAACCCTGTCGCCCACATCCACGGGGCGCGAAAACAGCCGGCCAAGCGTCTGAAAGCCAAGCGTCACCTCGGTCGCGGCCAGCACCACGCCGGGATAGCTTGGCCGCTCCGAGGGGATATCCTCGACGATGACCGAAACCACCGGGCGCGGCGCGGCGGGCGCGGTCCCGGCCGGTGCAGCCCATGGAAGCTGAAAACCGGATGCCGGCAGCGGCAGGACAGCCGCCAGCAGGATCAGTGCCTTGCGCATCAGCCCGCGCCCCCCGCGTCTTTCACCAGTCGGCCCGGAAACAATTGCTGCGAACCCGCGCCGACGACGGTTTCGCCCTCGGCCACGCCGCCCGACAGCAGCACCATATGATTGTCGAAACGCGCGATCCCGACCTCGCGCAATTCGCTGCGGTTGCCATCAACGACCACCCAGACGGCCGGGCGGCCATTGCTTGATGTCAGCGCCGTCCAGGGCACCACCGCCGCCCGTCCGCCAGCCAGCGTGATCTCGCCCTGAACCGAGGCACCCAGAAGCGCCACGTCCCCTGGCGCGTCGATCACCTGCGCGCGCAACCGGACCGAGCCGGTCGCGGCATCCACCAAAGGCGCGATCTCGGTGATGACGCCCTGCATCGGCGGGGCCACGACCTCCAGCGCGTGAAGCGCCACGGGCTGGCCCATGGCGCTGTTCAGATGGGCCATGTCGGGGGTCTGAAAGACCGCCTCGACCCCGCCTTCGGCGGCCAGCGACAAGATCACCTGCGCGGTGCCCACGACCTGCCCCGGCTCGCCCTCGCGCGCGGTCACTACCCCGTCGAAAGGGGCGATCACCTCGGTATCGGCAAGCGAGCGGCGGGCCTTGTCCAGCGCGCTTTCGGCCTGCAGGCTGGCGGCTTCGGCGGCGGAAAGCGTGCTGCGGGCCTCATCTGCGGCGGCGCGGGTGCCGACGCCGCGATCCAGCATGGCCTGGGCGCGTTCGGCGGCCTGACGGGCCTGCTGCTCGGTCGCCGAGGCCGATGCCAGCGTTGCCGCCGCGGAATTCAGCGCCTGCTGCAATTGCTGCGGATCGATCCGCGCCAGCACCTGTCCGCTGATGACGTGATCGCCCTCGACAACCAGCATTTCGGTGATGCGCCCGCCCTCGCGGAAGCCGATATCAACACTGTCCAGCGGCTCCAGCGTGCCGGTCAGGCGGATATGCGCGGCGATATCGCTGGTGACGACGGTGACATATTCCACCGCCAGCGGCTCGGCCGTGCGGGCCGGCCCGGCCAAGGCAAGACCCGCCGCCAGTGAAAGCACGATCCGGTGCAGCAGGGTTTTCCAAGCGGCGAGCATCCCATCTCCTTCTTCGCGGGCCGAGCATGCCCCAGGACCATCGCCGCGAAAACCCTGCCACGGCGCTTTGCCGCAACGTCAGCGTCCATGTCCGGGCGCGGATTGTTGCGGGATCGTCGCGCAACTCTGGCATTTTTCGCGCACCGGGCTGATTTTTGCGAAATCGAGACACCATCAGGGTTTTCTTTACGCTTCGGAAACTCATATTCCGGTAGAGACCAACCGGACAAAAGGGCCGATGCTGCGCATTAATGATTTCATATCCATCGAGGAATGGGAGCTTGTCGAATCCTTCACCCGCGCGCAGGGGCCCGGCGGGCAGCATGTGAACAAGACATCCTCGGCGGTGGAACTGCGCTTCGAGGCCGAGCGCTCGCCCTCGCTGCCCGAACCGGTGAAACGGCGTCTCAGGCGGCTGGCGGGGCGACGCTGGACGCAGGAAGGCGCGCTGATCATCCTTGCGCAGGAAGCCCGCAGCCAGCTGCGCAACCGGGAACTGGCGCGCGAAAGGCTGGCCGATCTGATCCGCCGTGCCGCCATCGCGCCCAAGCGGCGCATCCCGACCAAGCCGACCGCCGGCAGCCAGCGGCGCAGGCTGGCCGGCAAGACGCAGCGCGGCGCGCTCAAGACATTGCGGGGGAAGGTGGATCAGGGCGATGAATGACATGATGCGCAACACTTTGGGGAAGCTTCTGGGCCGCCGCCCGCCCGCCTTGCAGGTGGGCGCGCTTTGCCTTGATCCGCCAAGCGGGCGCGTGCTTCTGATCACCTCGCGCGGGACGGGGCGCTGGATCATCCCCAAGGGCTGGCCGATGAGCGGGCTGAGCGCTGCCGGGGCCGCGCTGCGCGAAGCCTGGGAAGAGGCCGGCGTCGAAGGCAAGGCCGACGAGACCCCGCTTGGCCATTACCATTACGACAAGCAGGAAGGCGGCGGGCTGAACATCCCGATCAATGTTCAGGTCCATCTGGTCCGGGTCAGCGCGCTGGCGGATGACTTCCCCGAAGCGCGCGACCGCAAGCGCGCATGGTTCACCCCCGCCGAGGCCGCGCCCCTTGTGGCCGAGCCCGAGTTGCAGGACCTTCTGCGCGGATTCGCACCCTGAGCCGGCGATGCTTGCCGCGGCGCGGCGAATCCCTATGGTCGCGGTCATGGCCACCATGAAAGACTACCGCATTCTGGACAAGGATCTGGGCCGGATCACCCGCGCCGAGGGGGCCAGCCATGTCGCCGCGCGCCCGCTGCGCCGCGCGGGCATGATCGCGGCTGCCCTGCTTGCGGTGCTGGCCGTGCTTTCGGCGCTTCTGGGTCAGGGGCTGCCGGCCTCGGCCCCGGTGGTGATCGGGTTCAGCGTGGCGATCTATCTGGGGCTGAACATCGGCGCGAATGACGTGGCCAATTCGGCTGGCCCGGCCTTCGGCGCCAGGGCGATGCCGCTTGGTCTGGGGCTGGCGGGCGTGGCGCTGGCGCAGATCGCAGGCGCGCTGATCGCCGGTCAGGCCGTGACCGAGACCATCGCGCGGA
>JAUNTV010000245.1 GCA_030538515.1 Paracoccus sp. (in: a-proteobacteria) | reverse complement strand
CCTCGTGATCTGTCCGCACGAGCCAAGTAACGAAAAAGCGGCCAAGGGTCAGTGACCCGGCCGCTTGCCCATTTCTCCCAGCATGAGAAATTTCTACCCAAAGCCGTTCTCAAAGTCAACGACTAAACCTGAAGGTGATATGTTCAGTGATTATTCACAAATCATTCCAAAGGGTTAACCCGCGCAACACCCCATGCGCGCGCTGCGCAACACGCCGCCCGAAAATGACAAACGCGCGCCGAAACGGCGCGCGCAAAGGGGCGGAATCACCCGCCCCGGTCCGGCAACACTTACGCCGATTTGGCGCTGTCGGCCTTGGCGCGGGCCTCGGTCGCGGCGGCCACGGCATTGGCGGCCTCTTCCTGAACCTGTTGCGCATAGGCGACCATATTGGCGGCATAGGCTTCGTACCAGTCGGCATTATCCTCGGCGGCCATGGTCTCGGCCTTCTTGCGCACTTCCTCGCCCTTGGCTTTCAGCTTGGCAACCTCGCCGTCCCATTCGGTCTTGGCGGTTTCCCACTGCTTTTTCACCTGCTCGCTGGCGTCGTTGAAGTAATCCTTCACCTGCGCCTTCAGATCGTCGTCGCGCTTCTGCGCATTGGCCAGCCAGCTTTTCGCACTGTCGACCATCTCGCCGCTGCGATTGCCGATTTCTTCCTGCCATTTGGCGGCGCGCTTTTCCATTTCCTGGGCGCTGCGCGACAGGCTGGCGAACATGTCGGAAAGTTTCATCCCGGATCTCCTTCAACGGGTTATGACGGCACTGCGACCAAACAAAAGCCCCGCGCGAAGGTTCCGCGCGGGGCTGATAAAAATCAACCGGCACCGGTCCTAGCCGCCGCTGCCCGTCTGCTGCTGCTGTTGCTGCTGCGCTTCGATCTCGCGCCAGCGGGCCACGGCGGCATTATGTTCCTGCAAGGTGCGCGAGAACTGATGCCCGCCCGTCCCGTCAGCCACGAAGAAGATGAAATCCGTGTTTTCCGGCCTCAGCGCCGCCTCGATCGAGGCACGTCCGGGGTTGGCGATGGGGGTTCTGGGCAGCCCGTCGATCTGATAGGTGTTCCAGTCCGTGCGCCGGTCCAGTTCCGATTGCCGCAAGCCGCGATCCAGGACCGAGCGCCCCTCGGTCACGCCGTAGATCACCGTCGGATCGGTTTGCAGCCGCATCCCCTGCTCCAGCCGGTTCACGAAAACGCTGGCCACGATGCGGCGTTCATCGGCCACGCCGGTTTCCTTCTCGACGATCGAGGCCATGATCAGCGCCTCTTCGGGCGTCGCATAGGGCAGGCCGAAATCGCGGTTTTCCCATGCCGCATTCAGGATCGCCGTCTGGCGTGCGCCCATCAGCGCCAGCAATTCGCCGCGATCCGCGCCTTTGGATACATCATAACTGTCCGGTGCAAGCGTGCCTTCCGCCGGCACCGCGCCGATATCCCCGGTCAGGAAACTGGCGCGTTTCAGCCCCTCGACGATCTGCCAGCTCGTCACGCCCTCGGCCACGGCGATACGCAGCCGGGCGTCGGGC
This sequence comes from Paracoccus sp. (in: a-proteobacteria), assembly GCA_030538515.1. Taxonomy (GTDB): domain Bacteria; phylum Pseudomonadota; class Alphaproteobacteria; order Rhodobacterales; family Rhodobacteraceae; genus Paracoccus. Next base: position 3,081 of record JAUNTV010000245.1, on the reverse strand, counting down.
TGTTCCTCGGCGGCAAGGATGACGGGCGGCGCGTCCTCATTCGCGGGGTCGTATTTCGCGCGTTCCTCATAGACGCCGGTGTCGGGGTTGATATCGCGCAGGACCACCGTGTCGGCGCGCACGCCCACGCGGTAGATCACTTCCGTCCCGCAGGTCGACGGCCCGCCCGAGGTGATCGCGCCCACGATGTCCTCCATGCTGGCGCGCGGTGCCACCAGATAGGACCCGAATTTCAGATCGCGCGATTTCCCCGCCTGATCGGCACCGGTGCGAAAGATGTAAGCACTTGAAATCGCGCCCTGTTCCTGAAGCCGCTTGCTCACCGCCGTCAGGCTGGCCCCGCGCGCCACCTGCACGCATTGCGCGACCGCGCTTGGTCCGGGACCGTGATATTGCGCGCGCGCCCAGGCCACCGCCGCCGCCACGCCGATCAGCAGGACAATCGCCAGCGTCAGGAAGCTGGATGCGATATTCTTCCACATCAGCCGCGCACCCGGCCAAGGATCAGGCTGGCATTGGTGCCGCCGAAGCCGAAGCTGTTGGACAAGGCCACATCGATCTTGCGCCTGCGCGCCGCATTGGGGGCAAGGTCAAGCTTCGGCTCGACTGCGGGATTGTCCAGGTTGATCGTCGGCGGCGCGATCTGGTCGCGCAGCGCGAGGATGCAGAAAATCGCCTCGACCGCGCCCGCCGCGCCCAGAAGATGCCCGATGCTCGATTTCGTCGACGACATAGTGACCTTCTCTGCGTGTTCGCCCAACAGGCGCTCGACCGCGCCCAGTTCGATCACATCTGCCATGGTCGAGGTGCCATGTGCATTCACATAATCGACATCGGCAGGTTCCAGCCCGGCGTTTTTCAGCGCGGCCTGCATGGCGCGGTAGCCGCCATCGCCATCTTCCGACGGCGCGGTGATGTGATAGGCATCGCCCGACAGCCCGTAACCCAGCACCTCGGCATAGATTTTCGCACCGCGCGCGACGGCATGGTCATATTCCTCCAGCACGACGACGCCCGCGCCCTCGCCCATGACGAAACCGTCGCGGTCGGCATCGTAAGGACGGCTTGCGGCCCCGGGATCATCCGCGCGCTGCGTCGACAGCGCCTTGCAGGCGTTGAAGCCCGCGATGCCGATTTCGCTGATCGGTGCCTCGGCGCCCCCTGCCACCATGATATCGGCATCGCCCAGCATGATCAGCCGCGCCGCATCGCCGATCGCATGCGCGCCCGTGGAACAGGCCGTGACCACCGCATGGTTCGGCCCCTTGAAGCCGAACCGGATCGAGACCTGCCCCGAGATCAGGTTGATCAACGACCCCGGAATGAAGAAGGGCGACACCCGCTTCGGCCCCTTGTCCCGGATCAGCAGCGCGGTTTCCGCAATCGTGGTCAGCCCGCCGATGCCCGATCCGATCATCACGCCCGCGCGCAGCTTTTCTTCCTCGGGCAGATCCTCGATCCCTGCGTCGCGCACCGCCTGCACGGCGGCGGCCATGCCGTAAAGGATGAAATCATCGACCTTGCGGCGGTCCTTCGGCTCCATCCAGTCGTCGGGGTTGAAGGTGCCGTCGCTGCCGTCGCCGAAAGGGATCTCGCAGGCGTATTTCGTTACCACATTGGCGGTATCGAAACGCGTGATCGGCCCCGCGCCCGACTGGCCGTCAAGCAGGCGGGCCCAGCTTTCCTCAACGCCCGAGGCAAGCGGCGTGACCATTCCCAGTCCGGTGACAACTACCCTGCGCATTCGGCTATCCTTTTTCCCGTTCCGCGATCTGATACACCCAAGCCGGAAGCCGCGCAACGCCGTGAAGCCCCGCCGCATCGGTCAGCACTATTGACTTATCCCGCCGGCCCCGCGCAAGCTGCGCCAAACCATGGGGGGACAGGATGGACTGGGGCGCAATTCTGGCCGGGCGCATGTCGCGCATGAAGGCTTCCGAGATCCGCGAGCTTCTGAAACTGCTCGACCAGCCCGAGATCATCTCTTTCGCGGGCGGCATCCCCGATCCCGCGCTGTTTCCCGTCGACGCCTTCCGCGACGCCATGGCGCAGGCGCTGTCCGACGCGCAGGCCGCCGTTTCCCTGCAATATTCCGTCAGCGAAGGCTATGCCCCCCTGCGCGACTGGATCGCGGGCCAGATGGCGGCCCTTGGCGTGCCCTGCACGCGCGACAATATCCTGATCACCTCCGGCTCGCAGCAGGCGCTGGATTATCTGGGCAAGCTGATGCTCTCGCCCGGCGATACCGCCCTTGTCGGCTGGCCCAGCTATCTGGGCGCGCTTGGTGCCTTCAGCGCTTATGAGCCGCGCTTCGACCGGCTCGATCCCGGCACCAACCGCGCGGCTGCCGATTATGCTGCGGCGGCGCAGGCCGCTGGCGGGCGCGTCAAATTCGCCTATCTCTCGGCGGATTTCGCCAATCCCACCGGCATCACGCTGGATCAACCGGGGCGAGAGGCCCTTCTGCACCTTGCCGATACGCTGGATATCGCGCTGATCGAGGACGCCGCCTATCAGGCGCTGCGCTATGACGGCGCGCCCCTGCCCCCGATCCTGGCGTGTGAGATCACCCGCAAGGGCCATATCGACGCCTGCCGCACGATCTATTGCGGCTCGTTTTCCAAGACGCTCGCGCCGGGGCTGCGCATCGGCTGGGTCTGCGCGGCCAAGGCGGTCATCGCGCGGCTGGTGCTGATGAAACAGGCCGCCGACCTGCACAGCGCCACGCTGAACCAGATCGCCACCCATCACGTCGCCAGCCGGCATTTCGACGCCCATCTGCCGCGCCTGCGCGAAACCTATGGCCGCCGCCGCGACCTGATGCTGGCCGCGCTTGCACGTGAGATGCCGCCCGGCGTCACCTGGACCCGCCCCGAGGGCGGCATGTTCATCTGGCTCACCCTGCCCGAGCGGCTGGACGGGGCCGAGCTGCTGGCGCGCTCGTTACGGACCGAGAAGGTCGCCTTCGTCCCCGGCCACGCCTTCTTCCCGGACGCCAGCAACCGCAACATGATCCGGCTCAGCTTCACGCTGCACGAAAAACCCCTTGTTGATGAAGGCATGGCGCGGCTTGGCCGGCTG
>JAUNTV010000244.1 GCA_030538515.1 Paracoccus sp. (in: a-proteobacteria) | reverse complement strand
GAGGCGATCGAACTGGCCATCGGCGCGCTGGAGGATGCTTTGAAAACCGAAGACGCGGGCAAGATCCGCGGCGGTATTCAGAACGTCATGGATGCCTCGATGAAGCTGGGCGAGGCCATCTACAAGGCCCAGTCCGACGAGGCCGAGGGTGCCGCCCATCCCGATGACGCGCCGCGCGGCGTGGATGATGATATCGTTGACGCCGATTTCGAAGATCTCGGCGACGACAAGCGCAAGTAAGCGCGATTGACCGGAAAGGGGCCGGCCCGGCGGATCAGCCCGGGCCGGCCCCTGCTCAAGAGGCACTGCAAATGGCGAAACGCTGCTATTACGACACGCTCGGCGTGGCGAAGGGCGCCAATGGCGACGAGATCAAGAAGGCTTACCGCCAGAAGGCGAAAGAGCTGCATCCCGACAGAAACGGCTCTGACGCTACAGCGGAAACGAAGTTCAAAGAGGTGAACGAGGCCTATGACTGCCTGAAAGACCCGCAGCGCAAGGCGGCCTATGACCGCTTCGGTCACAGTGCCTTCGAACATGGCGGCGGCGGTTTCGGGCGCGGCGGCAATGGCGATTTCGGGGCCGCTTTCGCGGATGTGTTCGAAGACCTGTTCGGCGATTTCATGGGGGGTCGCGGGGGGGCGGCGGGTGGCGGGCGCAATCGCGCCGCGCGCGGGCAGGATCTGCGCTATAACCTGACCGTATCACTGGAAGAAGCCTTTGAAGGGCTTCAGAAAACCATTCACGTTCCCGGCTCGGCGACCTGTCAGGAATGTTCCGGCACCGGCGCGGAAGGCGCGGTCGAACCGGTGACATGCCCGACCTGTTCGGGCATGGGCAAGGTGCGCGCCAGCCAGGGCTTCTTCACGGTCGAACGCACCTGCCCGACCTGCAATGGCGCGGGCCAGATGGTGAAAAACCCCTGCTCTGCCTGTCAGGGTCAGGGCCGCGTCGAAAGCCGGCGCACGCTTCAGGTGAATATCCCCGCCGGGGTCGAGACCGGCACCCGCATCCGCCTTGCCGGCGAGGGCGAGGCCGGGCTGCGCGGCGGTCCTGCGGGCGATCTTTACATCTTCGTCTCGGTGGCCGAGCACGCGATCTTCCTGCGCGACGGCAAGACGCTGGCCTGTCAGGTGCCGGTCGGCATGGCCACCGCTGCCCTTGGCGGCGAGGTCGAGGTGCCGACCATCGATGGCGGACGAAGCCGCGTGAAAGTGCCCGCGGGCAGCCAGACCGGGCGGCAGATGCGGCTGCGCGGCAAGGGCATGCCGCCCCTGCGGCATGGCAATGGTGCCAATGGCGATCCGGGCGACATGCTGATCGAGCTGGTCGTGGAAACCCCGGTCAACCTGACCCAGCGGCAAAAGGAACTGCTGCGCGAATTCAACGGGATCGAGGCCGACAATTCGCCTCAGTCGACGGGGTTCTTCAACAAGGTCAAGCATTTCTGGGACGGGATGACCGGAACCTGACCCGCCCCCGACAGGATGAAAAAAGCGCCGGCAGGCCCCCCTGCCGGCGCCTTTCGTCACTGCGGATGCTGCTTGAAGTGATGGATCGCCGCCACCGCGCAGGAGGCCAGCCGCGACATCGCCCCGTCCGAACGCGAGTTCAGGATCACCGGCACCCGCGCACCCAGGACCAGACCGGCGGCCTCGGCATGGCTGATATAGGAAAGCTGCTTGGCCAGCATGTTGCCAGCATCGATCCCCGGCACGACAAGGATATTGGCGCGCCCCGCGACATCGCCGGTCAGCCCCTTGATCCGGGCCGCGCCCATGTCGATGGCATTATCCATCGCCAGCGGTCCGTCCACCGCGCCGCCCTTGATCTGCCCGCGCTCGGCCATCTTGGACAGCAGCGCCGCATCGACCGAGGATTGGATATCGGGGTTCACCGTCTCGACCGCCGAAAGGATGCCTGCGCGCGGCTCCAGCCCAAGGGATGCGGCCAGTTCGATGGCGTTCTGGGTGATGTCGACCTTGGTTTTCAGGTCGGGCGCGATATTGATCGCGGCATCGGTGACCAGAAGCGGCTCGGCCTCGCCGGGGACATCCATGACGAAAACATGGGTGAAGCGGCGCCCGGCGCGCAGCCCGCTATCGCGGTCGACCATGGCGCGCAGCAGGTCGTCGGTATGCAGATGCCCCTTCATCACCGCATTGGCGCGCCCGTCGCGGGCCAGATCGCAGGCGATACGCGCGGCCCCGGTATCCGAGGTGGCGGGGATGATCTCGATCCCTGTCAGGTCGCGGCCGATCTGGGCCGCCGCCTTGTCGATCCGGTCCGGGTCGCCGATCAGGATGGGGGTGATGATGCCGCCATCCGCCGCCAGAAGCGTGCCGTTCAGCGATTCGCTGCTATAGGGGCAGATCACCGCCGTCAGCAGCGCGGGCAGGGGGGTGGCCTGTGCGATCAGCGCCTCGAAATGGCGGTGGCGCTGCACCAGAAGGCCGGGGATATGCACATCCTCGGCCACGAATTTGCGCTTGGGCGCTGTCACCTGGGCTTCGCCGCTGACGATGACGGCATCGTCGTTCAGGCGGATCACCTCGGTCCTGAGGGTGACAAGCCCGCCCGCATCCTTGTGGACGACGGTGACGCGGGCCAGCAATTCCTCGCCCGCATGGGCGCGTTCCAGGAATGAAAGCGTCTGATAGCGGTAAAGCGTGCCCGGCCCCGGCAGAAGCGAGCCGATGACCCCCGCGATCAGGCTGGCGGTGAACATGCCCGGTGCGACCTCATCGATCTTGCCGTCCCCGTCGGTGTCGTAACCGGGCAGGTGCATGGTGTTGTAATTGCCCGAGGCCACCGCAAAGACCAGCAGATCATCCTGCGTGACCAGCCTGCGCAGTTCGGCCTGATCGCCAAGCTGCAATTCATCGAAAATCTTGTTCTCAAGGCGCATGATGGCTCCCTTGTTCGGGGTTCCTCCCCGCGCGGGTTTGTGCGGGCAGGATCGGCCAAGGTCAAGCCAAAGTCATGCGGCCCGGCGGGCGGTCAGGGGTTGATCACCACCTGCGTGCCGGTGCTGAGCATGGCGTAGATCTCTTCGATCTCGCTATCCTCGACGGCGATGCAGCCCGCGGTCCAGTCGGCCTTGCCGTCGCGCAGGGCCAGATGGCCGTCGCGGCCCCGGCCATGGAAGAAGATATCGCCGCCCGGCTTGCGGCCGGCAGCCATGGCATGGGCGGTATCCTGCGGGCGCGGATAGTTGATCCCGACCGAAAGATGATAGGCGCTGCGCGGATTGAACCGGTCGATGAAATAGACCCCTTCGGGCGTCTTGCCGTCACCTTCGAACTGCTTGTGGCCAAGCGGCTGATTGCCCAGTTCGACCTTGTAGGACCGCAGCACCGTCTGTCCCGAAAGCATATACATCCGCCGATCTGACTTGTTCACCACGACCTGCGTGACCTTCGGCCCGTCATAACTGAGAAAACGCGGCGGCTGTGGCCCGATGGGGGCGCTGTCACCGCCGCAGGCGGCAAGAATGGCCACTATCGCCAGGGCAATCCCGGCACGAATCGCACGAATCATCACTGCCTCATTTCACGCTTTTATGGGGGCGTTTTATGAGCTTCCAATACCATGTTCGGCGGGTTCTTGCCAATTACAAAGAAATTAAAAAGCGACCCGGATCAACCCGAAGCTGAGCGCGGCCATGATCCCCGCCCCCGGCACAGTCACCGCCCATGCCGCCAGCGTGGTCCAGACATGGCTGCGCCGAACAAGCTGGCGGCGGAAGATTTCCTCGGGCGGCAGGGATTTGCGGGATTTGCGGCGGAAGCGGTCCTCCCATTCGCGGTAAAAGCCGACGCCGAAGATCCCGCCCACCGCGCAATGCGTGGTCGAGACCGGCAGCCCGAGCGCCGAAAAGGCAAGCACGCTGGATGCCCCCGCAAGTGCTGCGCAAAAGGCCCGCACCGGGTTCAGCCGGGTGATCGACATGCCCACCATCCTGACCAGCCGGCGCCCGAACACGAAAGAGCCGATGGCGATCGCCGCCGCCCCCAGCCCGATCACCTGAAGCGAGACCGCGCCGCCAGCCCCGCCTTGCAGCACCGACAGCGGGCCCGCGATATTGGCCACGTCATTTGCCCCATGCGCGAAGCCCGACAGCAGCGCCGTGACCACCAGAGGCCCCGACAGCAGCCGCTTGAGCGACAGCTTCTCATGCCCGTCGCGGCGGATTTCGCGTTCCAGTTGCAGCCGGATCAGCGCCCATGCCGCCAGCCCGAGGCCCGCCGAAAGCGCCAGCCCCGCCCGGCCGAGCGGCGCGCCCGTCACCAGCCGCGTCAGGTAAAGCGCGAAGATCAGCGCCATGGCCCCGATCATCAGGGGCAGCCACAGCCGCGCCGCGCGGCCCCGGTCGGGAACGAAATGCAGCCGCCAGCGCATGAACCCCAAAAGCAGGGCTGCCTGCGCCGCCGTGATCACGGGGGCCATGATCCATGCCAGCGCGATCTGCGCGATCATCGGCCAGTTGACCGCCGCCACGCCCATCGCCATCAGACCCGCGCCCGCCACCGCCCCGATCACGCTGTGCGTGGTCGAGACCGGGGCGCGCGCCCAGTTCGCCAGCGTGATCCAGCCCGCCGCCCCGATCAGCGCCGCC
>JAUNTV010000243.1:4110-4625 GCA_030538515.1 Paracoccus sp. (in: a-proteobacteria) | reverse complement strand
GCTGAAACGCAGCCAGCAGCGCCGCGCCGATGCGCGCGCCGTCCCCCGTCGCCAGTGCCGCATCCAGCGCCTGAACCGCCGCCGCGCGTTCCCAGACCCCGCCCGATGCAGCCGGGCGCTGCGCGCTGTAAAGCTGATGCAGGATCGGCGCGGGCAGCGATCCCGCGCGCGCCAGCCGCTCGGCCGCCTCAAGCTGCGCCTTCCAGCCAGAGCGTTCGGACAGATCGGTCCAGGCGTAAGCCAGCGGCAGATCCCCGGTCGGCAGCGGCTGGCCGATGGCTTCGTGCAGACGGAAGGCCAGCGGGGTCATCGGCTCGGGCGGCTCAAGCTGGTCGCTGATCTCGGCGCTGGCATCGTCGAGATAGCGCGCCATCAGTTCGGCCGTGGCCTCGTCGATGAAGCCAAGCGCGCGCGCCCCGGTAAACAGAAGCGCCGCCGCATCCCAGTCGCCGCCAAGCGCCAGGCAATAGATGCGCGCGCCCAGATTGCCGGCGGCGATGCCGGTCGCCTCGTTC
>JAUNTV010000243.1:0-4100 GCA_030538515.1 Paracoccus sp. (in: a-proteobacteria) | reverse complement strand
GCCGGCAGGTGCCGTCCTCGCCGCCCAGAAGCAGCGACAGATCGAAAAGCCGCAGATAGGTCGCGGTATTGTCCTGCCCCGCGCCCTGCAGGAGATCGCGCGCCGAGGGCAGCGCCCCCACCGCGATCAGCTGATCCACCCGCGCGGCGAAAAAATCCCCCTGACGGGCCATGGCATCCGCGCTGTCGGGCGGCGCAAGCTGGGCTTCCAGCACGCGGCGCGCCACCTGCGCCGAGGCAGGCAGCGCGGGCCTTGCCCGGATCATGCGCAAGGCGGTGTCAAGATCGGTGCCGGTCCAGAATTCATCGGGCAGCCCCGCCTGCCGGGCCGAGATGATCCCCGCCCCGTCCGGGTCGGCCGCGTTCAGGCGGCGCACGTCGACGGGCACCTCTGACGCGGTTTCGGCGACCTCTCTGCCGGGGGAAGGGGGCTGGCTTTCGCGCAGCCGCGCCGCATCGGGGGGCACCGGATCGCCGGGCCGCCAGGCGCTGGCGTCGCGCTTGGGCGGGCGGCCGCTTTCCAGCCAGTCATTGGCCGAAAGCGGCGCCTGCTGACTGGCGGCGGGCGGCGCGCCAAGCGCCAGCACCCCCGCGCCAAGAAGGATCAGCCCGGCCAGAGGGCGCAGGCGGCCCCTAGTCCAGCCCATTCGGGTCCGCTTCTTCTGCGCCCTGATCGGCGGGGGATTCGGGGGCGGCGGCGGCGGCATCAGCCGCGCCGGGCAGGCCTGAGGGCACCGTGCGGGCATTGCCCATATCCAGCGGCACGGCACGGCGCATCTCCTGCTGGCGCGGGGCCATATCGCCGAAATAGGCGTAGCCCGTCAGCGCCAGAAAGGCCAGGATCACAACACCCACCAGAATTTTCAGCAACCGCATTATCAGCCCTTTCGCCCATCGCCTTCTGCTCATACCGGGTTTTTGGCCCGTTTTGCCGCTTTATAACTGGCATTCCGGGAAAGATCACGCCATTCACGGCAGGAATCGAACGGAACGCGGTGATGCGGGGACAGATCGCCCTGGTGGGCATGATGGGGGTCGGAAAGACCGCAGTGGGGCAGGAAATCGCCCGGCAACTCGGCGTGAGCTTCACCGACACCGATGCCGAGATCGAGCGCGCCGCCGCCATGACCATCCCCGAAATCTTCGCCCGCGACGGCGAGGCGTTTTTCCGCGACCGCGAATCGCTTGTGCTCTCGCGGCTGCTGGCGGGGCGGGCCGGCGTGGTCTCGACGGGCGGGGGGGCCTGGGTCCAGCCGCGCAATCAGGCGCTGATCCGCTCGGCGGGGCTGTCGCTCTGGCTGGATGCGGATATGGAAACGCTCTGGCAGCGGGTGCGGATGCGCCCGACGCGCCCGCTTCTGATGACCGATGACCCCAAGGCCACGCTGGCTGCGCTGATCAAGGCGCGCAGCCCCGTCTATGCGCTTGCCGATATTCATCTGCGCACCGATTCGGCATCCGATATCGACACCACCGCAAGGCGCGCGATCGAGGCGATCCGCCGCGCCCGCCCCGGCTTTCTGGAAGGGAAATAGATGACCCGCAGCGTTCACGTTCCGCTTGGCGCGCGCGCCTATGATGTTCGCATCGGTCAGGGGCTGATCGCCGATGCGGCCACCCATGTCGCGCCGCTTCTGGCGCGTCCGCGCGTGGCCATCATCAGCGACGAAAACGTGGCCGCGCTGCATCTCGGCCCGCTGCAGGCGGCGCTGAAGGACGCGGGCATCGCGTCCCCGGCACTGATCCTGCCCGCCGGAGAGGCCACGAAATCATGGCCGCATCTGACGCGCGCGGTCGACTGGCTTCTGGCCGAAAGGATCGAGCGGCGCGATATCGTGATTGCGCTTGGCGGGGGGGTGATCGGCGATCTGGTGGGCTTTGCCGCCGCGATCCTGCGGCGCGGGGTGCGCTTCGTGCAGATGCCCACCTCGCTTCTGGCGCAGGTCGACAGTTCGGTGGGCGGCAAGACCGGGATCAATTCGGCGCATGGCAAGAACCTGCTCGGTGCCTTTCACCAGCCCGCGCGTGTGCTGGCCGATATCGCTGTGCTGGACACGCTGAGCACGCGGGACTTTCTGGCCGGCTATGGCGAGGTGATGAAATACGGGCTTCTGGGTGACGCCGGTTTCTTTCACTGGCTGGAAGAAAACGCCCCGCACCTGCATGGGGATATGAAGGCCCGCGCCCATGCGGTCGCCCATTGTGTCGCCATGAAGGCCGGGATCGTGGCCCGCGACGAAACCGAGGAAGGCGAGCGCGCGCTTCTGAACCTTGGCCATACCTTCGGCCATGCGCTTGAGGCCGCCACCGGCTATTCCGACCGCCTGCTTCATGGCGAGGGGGTGGCCATCGGCTGCGCGCTTGCCTTCGATCTTTCCGCGCGCATGGGGCTTTGCGCGCAAGAGGTGCCGTCCCGCGTGGCCGCGCATCTGGCCGCGATGGGGATGCCCTCGCGGCTGGCCGATGTGCCGGGCGATCTGCCCGATAACGACGCCCTGATCGCGCTGATGGGGCAGGACAAGAAAGTCGTCGACGGCAAGCTGCGCTTCGTGCTGGCCCGCGGTATCGGCAAGGCTTTCGTCTCGGATGCGGTCAGGGCGGATGATTTGCGTGAGGTTCTGTCTGCTTCGCGCTGATTTCCCGTCCTTATCCTGGCGCGACACAGGGAAGGGACGCGAAGATGGCAGGATTTTCCGCCGTTGATCTGTTCATTGTCAGGATTACGTGCGGTTTCTTGGCATCAAGCACTGATTTCATGACGTTTCCGCGGCGTTCGAAAGAGGTAATATATTGATCTTAAATCGCCTTAACAGCCTGGACCTGGCTGTTCCCGGATCATCCCGCCCCTAAGCGGATTGCGGCCTCAAGGGGCAATCGAAAAAGGGGGCCATGGCCCCCTTTCCCCTGTGTCCAGTGGTGCTTTTCTGCCCCTGTCCGGGCAATCAGCCGCCGGCGATGATGCGCACGTAATTGCGCGTCTCGCGGTAGGGGGGGATGCCACCGTGCTTCTGCACCGCGCCCGGCCCGGCATTATAGGCCGCAAGCGCCAGACGCCAATCGCCGAACTGGTTATACATCATGCGCAGATAGCGCGCCCCGCCTTCCAGATTCTGCATCGGGTCATGCGGGTTCACACCCAGCTGCGCCGCCGTCCCCGGCATCAGCTGCGCCAGCCCGAGCGCACCCTTGTGAGACCGCGCATGCGGGTTCCAGCGCGATTCCTGATTGACGAGACGCAGGAACAGCGCCTCGGGGATGCCATGCTTGCGCGCCATCGCCTGAGCATGCGGAATATAGGCCGAATTGCGCCCGCTATAGGCCTTGGTCGAGATCGTCGGAGACAGTTCCATCGTGGTCACATTGACGACCTGCCGCCCCGTCGGACGCAGCCGCTTGGATTGCTGATACTGCCCGGCCAGCCGCGAATCCATCAACTGCTTCTGCCGGTCGAACTGCTGCTGACGGTTGCGCTCGCTCACCTGACGAAGTTTCAGCCCATCGGCAAAAGCCGGCGCGGGCAGCGCGGTCACGCTGACGCAGGCCATGACCACGCCGATTTTCACTGCGACACCAAGGCGGTTGAAAGCTCTGCCGATCATGTCCCTAGCCCCGTATTTGTTCTTATGGGATGAACTATACGCAAATCCCCGCGCTTCGCCAGCCGCATCGGAATCGGGTTCCACAAGCGGCGCGGATCGGCAAGTTTCCGCCGAAAGCCGCCGATCCGGGGCCATGCAGGATCAGGCTTGCGGCCAGCCGTCCCGGCGCGCTAGAGGAACATGCAATGACAAAACAAAGGTGCATTATGGCAGGCAGCGTCAACAAGGTGATCCTGATCGGCAATCTGGGTCAGGACCCCGAAATCCGGTCATTCCCCAATGGCGGCAAGGTGGCCAATCTGCGCATTGCGACCTCGGAACAGTGGAAGGACCGCAACACCGGCGAGCGGCGCGAGCGCACCGAATGGCACCGCGTGGCGATCATGTCCGAGGGTCTCGTCGGCGTGGTCGAGCGGTTTCTGAAAAAGGGCAGCAAGGTCTATATCGAGGGCCAGCTTGAAACCCGTAAATGGCAGGACCAGAGCGGGCAGGACCGCTACAC
>JAUNTV010000242.1 GCA_030538515.1 Paracoccus sp. (in: a-proteobacteria) | reverse complement strand
GGCGGACACGAAATCGGCGGGCGCCATTCTGGATTTCCTGATCCTGCGCGCCGAGGAACGCCTGCGCCGCCGTCAGGAAAAGGAAACGCAGCGCAAGACCGCGACCCAGAAGCTGCGCCTGCCCGGCAAGCTGGTCGATTGTTCGGCCAAGAACCGCGCCGGGACCGAGCTTTTCATCGTCGAGGGGGACTCGGCGGGCGGGTCGGCCAAGCAGGCGCGCGACCGCAATACGCAAGCGCTGCTGCCGCTCAAGGGCAAGATCCTGAACGTGCTTGGCGCGGCCTCGGGGAAGCTTGGCTCGAACGCCGAGATTTCCGATCTTTGTCAGGCACTTGGCGTCGGCATGGGCACGAAGTTCAATGTCGATGACCTGCGCTATGACAAGGTGATCATCATGACCGATGCCGATGTGGACGGCGCCCATATCGCCAGCCTGCTGATGACGTTTTTCTTCACCCAGATGCGGCCCATGATCGACAAGGGCCATCTGTATCTGGCCTGCCCGCCGCTTTACCGCCTGACGCAAGGGGCCGAACGCGTCTATGTCGCCGATGAGGCCGAAAAGGAACGGCTGCTGGCCAGGGGCCTGGGCGGGCGCGGCAAGATCGACGTGCAGCGCTTCAAGGGCCTGGGCGAGATGGACGCCAAGGATCTGAAGGACACCACCATGAGCCCCGCCTCGCGCAAGCTGATCCGCGTCACCATCGATGAGGATGCAGCCGGCGAAACCGGCGATCTGGTCGAACGCCTGATGGGCAAGAAGCCGGAACTGCGCTTTGAATACATTCAGAAAAACGCCCGCTTCGCCGAGGCCGAGGATCTGGATGTCTGACCCCGCCGCCGCTTGCCGCTGAGGCCGGCAGATCCCGGCGAACGCAGACATCCGCTGTCATGGCCCGGTCGGATCATGCGGGCAGGTGGCGCGAAACGTTGACGAAGCCCCCCAGCCGGCCCAGTCTGGGGCAGGAACTGATCGGCGCGGAATCAGATCGCCGCTGTGGCCATCGATGCGAACGAACCGCATATCGTGGTTTTGTGGAACGTTGATCATATGGCAAGCGGGAAAAGCATGTTCGATCCGGGAAAGACAGTGACCGCAGGCGATACCGCCCTGTTCGTGTCGGAAACCGGCAGGGCGGACGGGGAACCGATCGTCCTGCTTCACGGGGGGCTGGGAAGCCGAAACGACTTCCTCGCGCTGACGAGACATCTGGCGAGCGATTTCCGGCTGCTCGCCATTGATAGCCGGGGGCACGGGCGCTCGGCATTGGGGGGCGCCCCACTCAGCTATCATCAGCTTGAGCAGGACACAGCCGCGGTTCTGGCCGGGCTCGGGTTGGAAAATGCGGGGATCATCGGCCACAGCGACGGAGGGATCATTGCGCTGCGCCTTGCCGTATCCGGCACCGTCCAGCCACGTTTCGTCGTGACTGTTGGGGCGCATTGGCATCTGCCCGCCAGGGACCCGACCCGCGAGATCTATCGGAATATCACCGTGGAGGATTGGCGCGGCATGTTCGCAGAACAGGTCCAGACCTATGAGGCCGAAAACCCTGCGCCCGATTTCACGAAGCTTTTTGCCGCCACGAAAGCCATGTGGCTTGGAGATGACGATAAAGCCTATCCGGGCATATCGGTCAGGTCGATCTCAGCGCCGCTTCTCGTTGTTCATGGCGATGATGATTTTCTGGTTTCGCGCCGTCAGGCTTTCGAACTGGCCGAACAGGTGGACGGCGCGAGGCTGCTGAACCTGCCCTTCGCCACGCATACCGTGCTGGAGGATAGCCCCGAAGATGTCATGCCAGCGTTCAGATCGTTCCATGCCAGCCTGTCGCAACTGTAGGCAGGGAAGCAGGATAGACGTGACGTTGCCCCCAACTTTTATCCAGCGTAAGCGAGACTCCGGGTCTGAGTTGATATGCTACCCAACTCTCCCTCGGCCGTTGTCAGAGTTTCCGCCTTTCGATCAGGTGCTCGGGCTGGTGTCGTGCGCTGATTCCATCAGCTCCGCCGGGACCTTGTGCCCGATGGCGCTGTGTGGCCGTTCCTCGTTGTAGTCTCTACGCCAAGCCTCCAATTTTTCGGCCGCATCTTCAAGACTCGTGAATCAGTGGCTGTTCAGGCATTCCGCCCGGAACCGCCCGTTGAACGCGTTGTCGGTTGGCTTTCCAGGCCGTGAGAAGTCCAGCGTAACGCCGCGCTGGCGGGCCCAGAGGTCCATGTCTCGGGAGAAGAACTCGCTGCCCTGGTCGACCCGGATCGTCTCTGGACAGCCGATCCTTCGGCACATCCGATCGAGCGTCGCCACAACATCCTCGCCACGATATTGGAACCGCAGATCGAGCACCGGCACGAAGCGTGAGAATGTATCCACGACCGTCAATACCCTGATCTTGCGGCCTGTCGCCAACTGGTCGTGCACGAAATCCATCGCCCAGACGTCGTTCGGGCGGGGCGCGGCCACACGGTCCTTCCGGAGCTTCGCCCGCACCCGCCGCCTCGGCGTCCTGTTCCTGAGTTTCATGCCCAACGCCTTGTAAATGCGACAGGTCTTCTTCACGTTGATCTCCCAGCCCTCGCGCTTCAGCAGCACGTGCACGCGCCGATATCCGAACCGGACACGGGTCTGGCAAATCTCTCTGATCCGCTGTTTCAATGCGGCCTAGCCGGGTCGACGAGACTTGTAGCGGCAGGTTCCCGGATCGAACCGGATCACCGCGCAAGCACGGCGGATCGACACCTGCCAATCCGCCCGCATCTCATCGACCAGCATCCTCTTCCGGGCATGGTGCAGGGACGGGAACAGGGTCTCGTTCAACAGCTCATCGCGCAGACGGCAGTTAAAGTTATCGACGAAGGCATTCCGGGTCGGCTTTCCGGGCGCGATGTCGTGCCAGTCGAACTTGCGATCATCCACGAACTTCAGGATCGCGTTCGCGGTGAATTCGGTTCCATTATCGCTGACCACCGTCTGGGGCTTGCCGCGGGCGTCGAACAGCGTCGCCAGTTCACGCGCGATCCGAGAGCCTACCTCAAACTGAATTAGGTGCAGGGCGCGATGAATGACGTTGCGCGAACAGCCATTCAGTTCTCAGAACCGAGCTATCGCACAACACTTTCCAATTGTCCGCAAAATTTCCGGCGAGCGTTCAGGGGCGCGGCATTGTCGCGGCATCGCGTCTGTCCCGCAGTTCAGGCCGGGTCTCGGAAGGTCAAGGGCTGAGAAAAAACCGTTCGCCGGGCTGGCTGACAGAGATCGCAATCCGCTTCAACAATCATCGCCGAAAGCGTGACCGACACCTGCCGATTGCGTTCCGAAGAGAGCCACCCGAAGCTTAGACCGGAACAACCCCTTGCCCCGATACTGATCCCGGTCCTTCCGATCAGGTCGGACTTATCCCGGCCCTTCCAGCCACGGCAGACCTATCCCAGCCCTTCCGGTCAGGGCGGCCGTGGCGCGTCATCACTGAAAAAGGCCCGGCGTGCGCGCACGCGCGCCCCGGGCCGGCAGGGTCACGGGGCGCATCTGGACTGCCGGCTTATCCCGCCGTCTTGGCGGATTCCTTCTTCGCCTCGACATGGATGATCAGCGGGCGGGCCGAGGGGTTGTCGACGGCCTCTTCATTCACCACCACTTCCTCGACGCTTTCCAGACCGGGCAGGTCGAACATGGTATCCAGCAGGATATCCTCCATGATCGAACGCAGGCCGCGCGCGCCGGTCTTGCGCTTGATGGCGCGCTTGGCGATGGCGGTCAGGGCGTCGTCGGTGAAGGTCAGCTTCACGCCTTCCAGTTCGAAAAGGCGCTGATACTGCTTGACCAGGGCATTCTTCGGCTTGGTCAGGATGATGATCAGCGCATCTTCGTCCAGATCGGTCAGGGTGGCGATCACCGGCAGGCGGCCGACGAATTCGGGGATCAGGCCGAATTTCAGCAGATCTTCGGGTTCGAGATCCTTGAAAAGTTCGCCCACGCCGCGATCGTCGTTTTCCTTGACCGCAGCGCCGAAGCCCATGGCCGTGCCCTTGTTGCGCTGCGAGATGATCCGGTCCAGCCCGGCGAAGGCCCCCCCGCAGACGAACAGGATATTGGTGGTATCGACTTGCAGGAATTCCTGCTGCGGATGTTTGCGCCCGCCCTGCGGCGGCACCGATGCCACGGTCCCTTCCATGATCTTCAGAAGCGCCTGCTGCACCCCCTCGCCCGAGACATCCCGCGTGATCGAGGGATTGTCGGATTTGCGGGTGATCTTGTCGACCTCATCGATATAGACGATGCCGCGCTGCGCGCGCTCGACGTTATATTCGGATGCCTGAAGCAGCTTGAGGATGATGTTTTCCACATCCTCGCCCACGTAGCCCGCTTCGGTCAGCGTCGTCGCATCGGCCATGGTGAAGGGCACGTCCAGAATGCGCGCCAGTGTCTGCGCCAACAGCGTCTTGCCGCAGCCGGTCGGGCCGATCAGCAGGATATTGGATTTCGCCAGCTCGATATCCGATTTCGAGCCGTGGTTGAGCCGCTTGTAATGGTTGTGCACCGCCACCGAAAGCACGCGCTTGGCGCGTTCCTGCCCGATGACGTAATCATCCAGAACCGCGCAGATTTCCTGCGGCGTGGGCACCCCTTCGCCCGATTTC